>JAVXWR010000892.1:0-6899 GCA_032230725.1 Actinomycetota bacterium | reverse complement strand
CACACCGTGCGGACCACCACCCCCACCGGACACACCTACACCAGCCGCGCCGGACCCTGAGCGCTGAGCCGGTAGTCGAGCGGCGCGATCCCGTCCAGTTGGCCGTTAGGGCGGGCCCGAGGTCAGTAACTCGCGGGGCTCAGGTGCGCGGCGGTCCGCGCGCCGCGATACCTGGCGGAGTCCTGGCCATTGGCGTCCGCCTGCTCGGCCGCCACCCAGGTCGCGACGCATCGTGCGGCGGAGGCCTGAGCGGTCGGTCAGCTCATCCCGGAGGCGGCGAGCGGGTCGTAGCCGGGGGAGAGAAAGAGCTCCTGGAGCTGGCGGCGGCGGAACACGATGTTGCTGCCCTCGATCACCGGGTAGGCGAGCGCTCCTGGAGGTACTCGACGAGGGGGAACCCCTGGTCGTAGGCGGTGACCCCGACGACCTGAACGAGCTTCGTGACGACCTCGACGGCCGTCTCGGAGCCGACGATCTTCGCGTGCAGGCCCAGCTCCGGGGCCGAGGGGTGCTGGGCCATGACGGCGTCGAGCGCGCGCCAGGCGAGCAGGCGGACGGCCTCGATCCTGCCCTTGGCGTCGGCGAGGACGTCGGAGACGGCCTGGTGCTCGAGGATGGGCAACGTCGACTTCTACACGGCCGTGCTCGGCCTGCGGCTGGTCAAGACCACCGTCAATTTCGACGATCCCGGCACCTACCACCTCTACTACGGGGACGAGGCCGGACGGCCCTCGACGATCCTGACGTTCTTCCCGTGGCGCCACGTCGACCGCGGCCGCCAGGGCACCGGGCTCACCACCGCGACCGCGTTCAGCATCCCGCCCGGGTCGCTGGGCTGGTGGCAGCGCCACCTGGCCGAGCACGGGGCCGACGTCGTCGACCCGCCGCGCGACCGCGACGCCGCCGGGGCGGCCGAGGAGGTCCTGACGTTCCGCGACCCCGACGGGCTGGTGATCGACCTCGTCGCCTCGCCGGGCGACACCCGGTCCGGCTGGGACGGCGTCGCCGCGATCCCCGCCGAGCACGCCGTGCGCGGGCTGCACTCGGTCACCCTCACCGAGAGGGACCTCGACCCGACCGCCTCGATGCTCACCGGGCTGCTCGGCATGAATGCCGAGGGGGGCGACGACCGCGCCCGCTTCGACATGGGGGATGCCCCGGGCGCCGTTCTCGACGTCACCGCGACGACCGGTGCGCCGGAGGGCCTGCAGGCCGGCGGGACCGTGCACCACGTCGCCTTCCGCGCTCCCGACGGCGAGACCCAGGAGCGCTGGCGTGCGCAGCTCGTCGACGCCGGGCTGGAGGTCACCCCGATCCTCGACCGCCAGTACTTCACCTCCATCTACTTCCGCGAGCCGGGCGGGGTGCTGTTCGAGATCGCCACCGACCGGCCGGGTTTCGACGTCGACGAGCCCCTGCTCGAGCTCGGGCGCCACCTCAAGCTGCCGCCGTGGCTCGAGCCCACCCGCGAGCAGATCGAGGAGTCGCTGCCGCCGCTGCGCTTGGGCGACGGCGTCGTCGAGGGCACGGGCCGAGCTTCCGTTTGACTGTGATCACGAGGTCGCTACGGTCGCGCGATGGCGACGAGGGGGCAGGGGTTGCCGCTGCGCGGCACGACGGCGTTGATCACCGGGGCGGCGGGTCTGATGGGCGGGCACCTGGCGGAGGTGTTCATCGGGCGCGGGGCGAACGTGGTGCTCGCCGACGTGTCCGGGGACGCGGTGCGCAAGCGCGCCGAGGGCCTGGCCGGGCGAGGGGTCCGGGTGGAGGCCCTCGAGTGCGACCTCGGCGACGCCGACGAGGTCGAGTCGCTCGTGGAGCGGGCGGGTGAGCTGCTGGCCCCGGTCGACGTCCTGGTCAACAACGCCTACATCGAGGCGACGTCCCGCTTCGACTCGCTCTCCCGCGAGGAGCTCGACGCCCAGCTGGCGGTGAACATCGGGGCGCCGCTGCGGCTGGCGCGGACCGCCCTGCTCGGCATGCGGGAGCGCGGTCGCGGCCACATCGTCAACATGGCGTCGCTGACCGGGAAGCTGGCGTTCGCCTACAAGGCGCACTACTCGGTGTCGAAGGCCGGGCTCATCGCGTTCTCCCACGCGCTCGCGCGCGAGCTCGCCGACGACCCGATCGGCGTCACCGTGATCTGCCCGGCGCTGATCCTCGAGGGCGGCGTGTCGGAGAAGGCGACCGAGGCCGGGGTGGACATGCCCCGCTTCATGGCGACGTGCCACCCCCGACAGGTCGCCGAGGCCGCGGCCGACGGCGTCGAGCAGGGGCGCACGGAGATCGTGGTCAGCAACCGCCCGACGGGGCTGCTGGCCGGGCTGCAGGCGGCGGCGCCGTCCGCCGCCTGGCGGGTCCTGCAGGCCACCGGGAACGCGCAGTACTGGGCGCAGCTCGCGAAGTCCCGCGGTCGCGGCTGAGCCACCGCGAGGTCACGACGTCGCGGTGCCGTCCACCCACGGCTCGATGTCGGTGAGGAACGGCGACGCCCCGCCGTGGCGCTGCGCGGTGGTGACGAAGCGGCGCAGCGCATCGCGGGTGGCGCCCGAGGTGATGGTCGCCAGGCTGGCCGCGGACTCGCGCGCCAGGGCCTGGGCCGGGGGGAACAGCGCGTACTCGCTGAAGATGCGCTTCTGCGCGGCGACGGTGTCCCGGTTGCGCCGGGCGTAGCGCGCGGCGAGCTCGCGCACCGTCGGCAGCAGGTCGTCGCGGGACACCACCTGGTTGAGCAGCCCGCGGTCGAGGGCCTCCGCGGGCTCGAGCAGGCGGCCCTCCAGCATCATCTCCAGCGCCCGCGCGGGACCGAGGAGCTGCGCCAGGCGCTGTCCGCCGACCGAGGTGGTGAGCCCGATGAGGAACTCGGGCAGGCCCAGCACGACGTCGGTGTCCGCGGCGACGCGCACGTCGAACGACAGCACTAGTTCCAGGCCGCCGCCGCCGCAGGGGCCGCCGATCGCCGCGAGGTACACCGCGCCGGAGCGCTGGATCCGCAGCACGACGTCGGCGAAGCGCCGCATCGTCTCCAGGCCCTCGGCGGGCAGGGCCTCGGCCACCCGGTCCCCGCCCGGCACCCGCGCGAGCGCCTGCGCCGCCCGCACCCCGACCCGGGTCGCGACCTCGGGCACGGCGCGCCCGACCCGATCGGCGCCGGCCAGCAGCTCCTCGACGTCGAAGTGGGTGATGAACGAGTCCGAGGCGCCGGTGAGGATCACCGCCCCGACCGTGTCGTCGTCGTCGATCGCGGTGGTGAGCCGGTCGAGGTCGGCCAGGAGCGTGCCCGTCATGTAGTGGTGCGGCGGGTCGTCGAACGTCGCGGTGAGCGTGCGGTCGTCCTGCTCGAGCGTCAGCGTCTTGAGGTCGAGGTACCGGGCGAGGGTCACGGGGTCTCCGATCGGGGGAGCGGGGGAGTCAGGAACGGGTGTCGACGGTGCCCGTGAGGTAGGGCTTGTCCCGCTCCTCGTCGAAGAGGGCGTAGGGCCGGGGGTCGCCGCTGTCGCCGACGGAGAGCACGACGCGGGCCGGCAGCAGCAGCGGACGTTCGAACGAGCCGGTGATGCCGAACCGGGGCGGGAGGCGGTCCTGCAGGCCGGCCAGCGCCCGGGCCTTCGTCCACATCCCGTGGGCAGGCATCGCCCGGAAGCCGAACACCTTGGCCAGCAGCGGGTGCAGGTGGTGGGGATTCCGGTCGCCGGACATCCCGGCGTAGCGGGGGCTCACCGAGGCGTCCACGCCGAACCGCTCGACCTCCTCCCAGCGGGGCTCGGGGGACCCGTCATCAGCTCCGCCCGAGCCGCCGGACCCGGAGCCGCCGCCCGACCCGCCCTGCCGGTGCAGGTAGGTGCTCACCTGGTGCCAGACGGGCTCGTCGCCGGCGCGGACCTCGGAGACCATGTCGAACTGCACCCCCTTGTCGTGGGGGCGCAGGTCCTCGGCGTGCACCAGCACCGTCAACCGCTCCCCGGGGTCGACCTCGCGGTACTGCGTCAGGGTGTTGCGGACGTGGACGAGCCCGCTCAACGGCAGCGGGAACGACCGGTCGGTCATGAGCTCCAGCGACAGCGGGAACGACAGGACGTGCGAGAACGTCGCCGGCACCGGTCCGCCTCCGCCGAAGCCGCAGACGCGGCGGTACGCGGCGAGCTGCCCCGGGTCCGGCACGACGTCCTCGAGGACCAGCTGCAGGTCCGGCAGTTGGTCGTGGCGCCCGAGCAGGCCCGCCCGTCGCAGCAGGCCGTACGCCAGGACCCGCACGTACACCGGCCGCAGGTCCGGGGACCGCTGAAGTGTCCGCACGTTCATCCCACGCCCCCCGACGACGAGACGGCAGCTCTGCCCATGGCTACCGATACCCGATCATGTCGCCCGGCTCACTCCGCGAGACTCGCGTCGGCCCGCACCGTGCCGGTCGAGCTCCGCGCGGAGTGCGCGCCACGGGGAACGGTCGGGCAGTGCGTCGCCGAGCGCCTGGGCCCGGCGGGCGATCTCGGTGTCGTCGTCCTCGAGCAGGGCCTCGAACCGGCCGTCGAGCACCCAGGAGGCGTCGGTGGTGGTGTGGGCCGCGACGGCGTCGAGGAACACGTCGAGGGCGCGGGCCCGCTCCGCCAGGTGCTCGCCGGGCAACGAGACCCAGTCGAGCTCGCCGGTCCACAGCTCCTGGCGGACCCCCGGAGCCTCGACGTCGAGCACGGTCCCGAACGGTTCGGCGCGGTCCCCGTCGTGCAGGCGCACGTCGGCGACCTCGTGCGCCAGCCGCAGGACGTTGTCGTCGGTGAGCGAGGCCCCGACGATCAGCAGGTGCCGGGTCAGCATCATCGACTCCAGCACGGAGGCCATGGGCCGGGCCATCGTCTCGTGCCGGACGAAGTCCCGCCGGGCCAGCACGATGCTCTCCGGGTGCCCGACGTCGCCGTTGAGCTTCAGCAGCCACGGCCGGCCCCCGTACGGGCGCTGCCAGGGCATCACCACCGGCGGGGAGTCCGCGGCGCCGGCGGCGAGCTCGAAGCACCGGTCGTAGTTCGTGGTGACGCTCTGGGTGCACCCGAGCTCGGCGAGCAGAGCGTGGCCGAGGGCGTGCTGGGACGCCGTGGAGTGCTCGGCGACGATGCGCCCGAACCGGTCGCCGAGCCGCCGGCGCAGCAGCTCGCCCTGGTCCAGCGGGTGCAGGCCGGAGAACGAGTCGTCGGAGAGCTCGGGGCATGCCTCCAGGCAGGCGCGCAACAGCTGCGGCCACCCGGGCAGCCCGGCCGGGATGCTCACCCCGGCGCCGAAGAAGAGCGCCAGCTCGCCGTGGCGGGCGCGCGCGGCCAGCGACTCGGCCCGCGCGAGCAGCCCGTCGTCGAGCGGCCACCGGCCCCGCTCGCGCCGCAGGCTCTGCACCGCGCCGTGCACCGCGGCGTCGGGGGTCACGAAGGCGATGTCGACGCCGCCGGCGTGGACCACCTCGTCGGCGACGTCGAGCAGACCCCGGATGACCGCGCCGCGGTCGTCGCCGAAGCCGCCGGCCCCGATGCCGACCACGGGCAGCACGATCAACGGCAGCAACCGCTGCGGACCGGGCGCCACCGTGCCGGCGATCTCGGTGAGCACCTCGCGGACCCCGTCGAGCAGCCAGTCCAGGCGCGCCCCCGGCGGCCGGGCGACGTCGAGGAACCACACCCGCTCGCCGCCGCGGCCGTGACGGAGCCCGTCCCGGCCCCAGCCGGCGGGCCGCCACCGCTCGACGTCATCGCCGACCACCGCCCGCCACGTCGCGGAGAAGCCGAACTCCGGGCCGGTGGGCACCACCGCCGCCTCGTGGCGTAGCAGCTCGATCCGCCCGTGGACGGCGAAGACGTGCCCGCCGCGACGGGTGTCGGGGGACAGCACGGGACGCACCTGCCTCGTCGTCGGGGTGTGGCGAGCCGGGATGCCCGTTCGGCGTCTGCCGGAGACCCTTCTCCGACCGGATCGAGGCGAGATCGGTCGGACCGACACCCGCTGTACACATCGACCACGGACTCGTACGCTCAACTGCGCATTGTTGTCCTGCACTAGCCGCGACCGACCGTCGGTCCGACGCGACCTCGCGCGCATGCGGTGCCCGAGCCCCCGGCACCGCTTTCCGAACTGGGAGTTCCCACGCGGGACCCGATACGGGCTGGGGATGGTGCACGGTGGCACTCGAGGGCACCGAGGTCCGGGCCGAGCCCGCATCGTCGCGGAGACGGGACCGCACGTCACGCCTGGTGCGCGGCGTCTCGTCGGTCATCGTGCTGGCCTGTGTCGCACGGTGGAGGCGCCACTCGTCGGTGAGCGAACCGCCGGGCCGCAGGAGCGCCACCTCCGAGGTTCCCCGGGCGGGCCTCCGACCGACGGACGTCGGTCCGGGCGTGGACACGAGCGAGGAGTCACCGGACCGGACGCAGCGCAGCGAGTGGGACCCGGCCGCGCGCCCCGCCGGAGCCGGTCGTCGTCGCGTCCTGATCACCGTCTTCCTCGTCGTGACGGTCGCGGCGATCCTCGTCGAGAACATGCCGGACTCCGCGATCAAGACCGGCCAGATGGTCCCGGCACAGCCCTACCTGAACCTGACCGGGCTGGATCAGAGCTGGTCGATCTTCTCCCCGAACCCGCGTCAGCAGACCGTCTACGTCCTCGCGCGTGTCGAGCGCTCCGATGGCTCGGTGGTCGTCCACCCGATCCCGACCGGCATCGGCCCGTCGGCCTACTGGGGCTACCGGTGGCAGAAGTACGAGGAGTCCCTGTCCGATCCCGCGCGCCGCGCGCTGTGGAGACCGTACGCCGAATGGGTGGTCAACCAGGACCAGGAACAGGGAGGGGCGCCCGTCCGCGTGACGCTCGTGCGGCGCGTCTCGGACAACCTGCCGCCCGGTCGGCAACCCGACGCCCTGCCCTTC
>JAVXWR010000889.1:0-3114 GCA_032230725.1 Actinomycetota bacterium | reverse complement strand
TGCTCGGCGGGTCCGCCCGAGGCGCGGCGGCGCCGCATGCTCTCGCGCAGCGCGCCCGCGCCGGGGAGCCGCTCGCCGACCGCCTGCGCGACGACGTGGTCGACCCAGCCCTCGACGAGCGCGAGCAGCGTCTCCAGCCGGGCGAGCGCGGCCTTCTGCGCCTCGGTCGTCTGTGGCTCGAAGAGCCCCGAGGACATGGCCTGCTCGATCGCCGCCGGGTTCGACGGGTCGAGGTCGCGGGCGAGCTCCTCGATGCGCGAGGTGTCGATGGTGATGCCGTGCGCGAACTCCTCGACGGTGGCCAGCAGGCGCTGGCGCAGCCACGGCACGTGCCCGAAGAGCCGGTGGTGCGCGGCCTCGCGGGCGGCGAGGAACACCAGCACCTCGCTCGCGGGCCGGTCGAGGCCCTCGGTGAAGCGGGCGACCGCACCCGGGAGGAGGGCCGCGGTGCCCTCGGGGCCCAGCGGCAACCCGATGTCGGAGGAGGTGAGGACCTCGCCCGCCAGCTGCCCGAGCGCCTGCCCGAGCTGCGAGCCGAAGGCCATCCCGCCGACCTGGGCGATCATCCCGAGCATGGGGCCCGCCATCTCGCGCGCCTCGCTCGGCAGGCCCTCGACCCAGGCGTCGGCGACGCGGTGCGCCACCGGGTCGCACAGCCGCTGCCAGGTGGGCACGGTCTTGTCCACCCAGTCGTTCGGGGACCACGCCGTCACCGTCGAGATGCCCGACGGGAGGGTGGTGGCGTCGTCGAGCCAGTGCTCGGCGAGGCGCACCGACTCCTCGATGGCGGTGCGCTGCTCCGCGGTGGGCTTCGTCGAGCCCTGCGCCCCGAGCTGCTGGTGCGCCATCTGCGCGGCCAGCTGGTAGTTCACCGGCCCGCTCCCGCCGCCGGGTCCGCCGCCCGCGGACAGCATCTGACCGAGCTGGGTGAGCATCTGGCCGAGCTGACCGAGATCGAACCCGCCGGGCCCGCCCGCACCGCCGGCGCCGAACGCCGCGAACGGGTTGCCCCCCGCGCCGCCCGGGCCGAAGCCGAAGCCGCCGCCGGGCCCCTCGCCGCCGGAGCCGGACCCCGAGGAGCCCTCGTTGCGAGGGTCGTCGGGGTCGGACGGGCCGAAGCCGAAGGGCAGGTCACTCATGAGGCCCACGGTACGCGCGACACCCCGCCCGGAAGCCCGTCGGAGGAGGTCCACGACGCGCGCAGTGTTCTCGCGGCACGACGAGCATTGCTGTGTCGCTGCTCGTTCCTCGCACCGCCCCAGCGCTCGCCGCCGCAGGGGGGCCGGTGACCGGACGCGCAGCCCACACCCCCGCTCACTACCCTGCCCGCCCGTGACCCGACTCCGCGCGACGATCGCCCTCGGGCTCGTGCTCGCCGCGGTCCTGGGTCTCGCCGGTGCGACGGTGCGGGTCCCGTTCGTCGCCCTCGGCGACGGGCCGACCTTCGACGTCCTGGGCGCCCAGTCCGGGAGCCCCATCATCGACGTCTCGGGCCCGGTGCCGACCTACCCGACGGCGGGCCAGCTGCGGATGACCACGGTCGCCGTCACGAGCCAGGTGACGCTGTTCGGGGCGGTCGCCATGTGGATCACGGGCTCGCACGAGGTGGTGCCCCGCGAGGAGGTCTACCCCAGCGGGCAGTCGAGCCAGCAGGTCGACGCCGAGAACACCCGGCAGTTCTCCCAGTCCGAGAACGACGCGCAGACCGCCGCCCTGCGCTACCTGGGCTACCCCACCGCGGTCCAGGTCGGTGACGTCACCACGCCCGGACCGTCCGCCGGTCTGCTCGCCGCGGGGGACCAGCTGCTGACCGTCGCCGGCCGCGCGGTGACGAGCCCGCAGGACGTCGTCGACGCCGTCGGCGGGGCCGTGCCGGGAACCCCGGTCGTCGTGCGCGTCCAACGCGGCAGCCAGCCCCGCGACGTCACGGTCACGGCCGCGGCCCGGCCGGGCGACGCGTCCCGGGGCTACCTGGGCATCACCGCCGCCTCGGAGGTCGCCTCGCCCGCGACGATCAAGATCGGCCTCGCCGACGTCGGCGGGCCCTCGGCGGGGCTGATCTTCGCGACGGCGATCGTGGACAAGCTGACCCCGGGCGAGCTCACGGGTGGCAAGGAGATCGCGGGGACCGGCACGATCGACGCCGACGGTCGCGTCGGCCCGATCGGCGGCATCCGCTTCAAGATGGACGCCGCCCGCCACGACGGGGCCACCGCGTTCCTGGTGCCCGCGGGCAACTGCGCGGAGGCGGCCCGCGCGGCTCCTTCGGGGCTGACGCTGGCGCGCGTGTCCGACCTGCGCGAAGGTGTGGCGGCCGTGCAGGACCTGGCGGCCGGACGGACGCCTCCGGCCTGCTGACCAGCGCCTCCCGCGCGGTGGAACCCGACACGAGGAACTTCGGAGCACAGGGAACCCACACGGCGTTCGTAGAGTTCTCACACCGGGGCAGACCCCGGCCCCTCGATCCGCAGTACCCGTCCCCGCTTGGAGCGTGACCGACAGTGGCCAACCGGCCGGCGACCGGGAACCCGCAGCTGTCCCGGCGAACGAAGTCCCTGCTGGTGCTGGGCGCGGTCGTGCTCGTGGTGCTGGTCGGGCTGGCCCGCCTCGTCGACGTCTACGTCGACTGGGCCTGGTTCGGCGAGGTCGGCTTCCGTGAGGTGTTCACGACGGTGCTCGGCACCCGGGTCGTGCAGGCCGTCATCGCGGCCGTCTTCATGGGCGGGCTGATCGCGCTCAACCTGTACGTGGCCTACCGCGCCCGGCCGGTGTTCGTGCCGGTCGCCGGCCCCGAGGACCCGGTCGCGCGCTACCGCACCGTCGTGCTGGCCCACCTGCGGCTCTTCGCGATCGGCATCCCGCTGATCGTGGCGATCATCGCCGCGCTCTCCGCCCAGAGCGACTGGGAGACCACCCAGCTCTTCCTGAACCAGACGCCGTTCGGCGTGACCGACCCGGTGTTCGGCCACGACATCAGCTTCTACGTCTTCGCGCTGCCGTTCTGGCGCGCGGTGCTGTCCTGGCTCTTCGTCGGCGTCGGGGTGAGCTTCCTCGCCGCGCTCGTCGCGCACTACGTCTTCGGCGGCATCCGCCTCGCCGGGCGCAACGGCTCGC
>JAVXWR010000883.1:0-2654 GCA_032230725.1 Actinomycetota bacterium | reverse complement strand
GTGGGATCAAGGCGACCATCCCCGAGCGCGACGACCAACTCGCTCGTCGCCGCGCCCGAGGACCCGGCCGTCCGTACGCCTTCGACGCCGAGCTCTACAAGCACCGCAACGTCGTCGAGCGCTGCTTCAACCGGCTCAAGCAGTGGCGCGGGATCGCCACCCGCTACGACAAGACCGCCCGCAACTACCGCGGCGGCGTTCTCCTGGCCAGCCTCGTCCTATGGGCCCGCGCATGAACCAGGAGACACGTCCTAGCCGCGGTGCGAGGCGCGGGAGCGCCCGAACCCGAGGCGACTGCCGAGCAGCCCCCGTCGCGGGCGACGGGTCGGGTCCTCGAGCCGCGGCGTCACGGCCTGCCCGAGCGCGTAGCGGACGAGTTCCTCGTTGCCGGTGGCCGACCACACCCCGTCGGGACCGGTCAGCGTGTCCTCGAACCCGATCCGGGTGTCGAAGCCCTGACGGCGGGCGTAGTCCAGGACCGGCCAGGCCCCGCCCTCCTCGCCGTGCAGCAGGATCGGCGCCGACATCGGGCGCAGCGCCCGCAGCAGCCGGACCGCCTCGGCGACCGCGGAGTCCGGGTCGGTGACGGTGACCTCGGCGGTGACCCGGACGGTGTTGGGCGGCACCCCGGCCAGGCGCAGCTGGACCGCGTCCCCGGTGGTCCACACCCCGAGCTCGATGCCCAGGCCGACCGAGGCGACCGCCTCGCACACCGTCTCCCAGCCGCGCTCGTGCACGTTGACCGCGACGACGTCGGGCCGGGCGTGGCGCGGCAGCCGCGCCCACTCCTGCACCCGCTCGGTGCGCCGGAACGCGTTCGGCTCCACCCACCGCGCCAGCGGGACCCCGATCTCCACGTCCGGCGCGGCCCGCCGGATGGCGGCCACCGTCGTGCCGATCACCGCGGTCTCGAGGCTCTCCCGCCCGTCGCGGTCGCGGGGGTGCACGTGCAGGCTCCGGACCCCCAGCGCGGCGACGGCCCCGGCGTCACGGGCGAGCGCCTCGGGGGAGTTCGGCAGCGCCGGGGACACGCCGTCGGGGCGCGTCCCGTTGGGGCAGCACTGCAGCACCACGGCCTCCCGACATCGGCGTCTCGGCATCGGTCCAGACCGACATCCTGACACCGTCTGCACGCAAATGCAGACGCACACCCCGGGTGATCATTGCGGCAGCAGAGTGGTTCCGGCGGCCATCCGGTCCGGTGGGAGTCGTGGTGGTGACGGACAGGCATCGTTAGCGTCACCGTCGTCGCCGAGCGAGGGAGACCCGATGAGCGCGGTGCCGGTGGTCGCCGAGCCCGGCACCGACGCGCCGTGCACCCGGCGTCGTCGTACCCCTGTCCAGCGTCCCGACGGTGCCCGCAGCCTGCGGCTCGTGGCGGTCAGCTTCGGCGTCACCGTCGTCGTGACCCGGCTCTACCTCGAGCTCACCGGCTACCCGCAGATCGGCGGCGGTCAGTACCACCTCGCCCACGCACTCTGGGGCGGGCTGCTCCTGCTGGTCGGCGGGCTGCTGGCGCTGCTGTGGGGCAACCGGTGGGTCCACCCGGTCACCGCGGTGTGCGTCGGGGCGGGCTCGGGGCTCTTCGTCGACGAGGTCGGCAAGTTCATCACCGCCCACAACGACTACTTCACCCCGCTCGCGGCCCCGATCATCTACGTGGTGTTCCTGGCGGTGCTCGGGCTCGCGACCCTCGCGCGCCGCACCCAGTTCGACCAGCCCCGGCCCCGCGCGTACGCGGTGGCACAGGGGCTGACCGAGGTGGCCGACGGTCCCCTGACGCCGGCCGCACGCGCCGCCCTGCTCGCCGACCTCGACGCGATGGCCGCCGACCCGTCGCGCCCCGACCTCGCCGCCCACGCCCGGGCGGTCCGCCCGCTCGTCGAGGCCGAGCCGGTCGAGCCACCGGGCCGCCGGACGCGCTCGGCGCGCGCGGCGCTGCTGCGCGCCGAGGCCGTCCTCGCGCCGCGGTGGCTGCACCGCCTCGTGCTCGTCGTCGGGTCGGCCCTGCTCGGCGTGCTGTCGCTCGTCGGGCTGGTGATCCTCGTCGTCCTGGTCGCCGGCGGCCCGGACGCGACCCTGGTCCTCGACGACCTGGCGGTCGCGCCCGGCTCGCGGCCGCCCCTGCTCGTGGTCGCGTCGGCCGGTGAGGCGGTCGTCGGCGTGCTGCTGCTCCTCGCCGCCGTGGCGCTGCTCCTGGGCCGGGACCGGTTCGGCACCACGGCGTGCCGGGCCGGGCTCGTGATCGCCCTGGCCGGGGTCAACGTCGCCCTGGGCTACTTCGACGCCGAGCTGGTGGTCAGCGCCGTCGTCGTCGAGTTCGCCCTGCTCCTGGGCGTCGAGCGGTACCGGTCGCGGTTCGTGACGCCGCTGTCCGCCCCGGACCCCGAGCGCGGTGATCACGTCACGGCCCGGTGACCAGACCGCGCGAGATCGCCGGCCAGAAGTCCGCCCCGCCCGCGGCGAGCTCGCGGCCCAGCTCGGCGGCCCACGGGCGCCCGCCGCCCCACTCGTCGCGCCACGACCACAACCGGCGGGTGAGGGCGCCGAGGGCGAACTCGCGCGTCATGCCCATGGCGCCGGTGGCCTGGTGGGCGGCCGCGGCCACCGCGCCCGCGGCCTCCGCGGCGACGGCGGCCGCGGCGGCGACGGCG
>JAVXWR010000868.1:0-5074 GCA_032230725.1 Actinomycetota bacterium | reverse complement strand
CTGCTCTCCTCGCCGGACTCCGATCTCGGCGTGCGGTTCCCGTGGCTCGCCATCGTGCCGATCGCCATGGTCATCACGATGGTCTCGGGCGTCATCCTCGGCACGCCGACCCTGCGGCTGCGCGGCGACTACCTCGCGATCGTCACGCTCGGTTTCGGGGAGATCGTCCGGCTGCTCGCGGACAACGTCGACCCGCTGCGCGGCAACCGCGGCTTCCAGAACATCGCCCGCCCGGGCGGGAGCTACCCCGACGGGGCGCCGCTGTTCACCCAGACCGACGCGCAGGGCTTCTACTGGCTCGCCGTCACGATCATCATCATCGTGCTCTTCCTCATGGGGAACCTGGAGCGCTCGCGGGTCGGGCGCGCCTGGATCGCGGTGCGCGAGGACGAGGACGCCGCCGAGCTCACCGGCGTCCCGACCTACCGCTTCAAGATCTGGGCGTTCGCGATCGGCGCGGCGGTCGGCGGGCTCTCCGGCACGCTGTTCGCCGCGCAGGTCGGCTTCGTCAACAACCAGCGCTTCGACATCACCACCTCGATCCTCTACCTCGCGGCGGTGGTCCTCGGCGGGCAGGGCAACAAGGTCGGCGTCGTCGTCGGGGCCTTCCTCGTGTCCTACATCCCCGACCGCTTCCAGTTCGAGCCCGAGTACCGCTTCCTCGTCTTCGGCCTCGCGCTGATCATCCTGATGATCTTCCGGCCGCAGGGGATCCTCGGGATGCGCCAGCACCTCCTGGCGTACGGCCGACAGGCCTACCAGAGGCTCTTCGGGGCCGGGACCGGCGTGGCACCGACCGGGCTCACCGCCTCGTCGCGCGGGCGTGGGGAGCCGCCGGAGGCCACCCCGGACGATCACGCCGGATCGTCCCCACGGGGAGGTGGCGAATGAGCGAGCCGGGTGCGGGAGACGCAGCGGAGTGGAGCTCGACCCGGGTGGCCGAGGGTCTGCTCGAGTCCCTCGAGCAGATGGACGAGGCCGAGCGCGCCGCGCACGAGGCCGCCGTCGAGGCGACGGTGGCCCCGGCCCGCGAGATCGGCGTGTCGATGGGGGAGACGCTGCTCGCCGTCGACGGCCTCACCGTCCGGTTCGGGGGCCTCACCGCGCTCGACGACGTCTCCTTCGACGTCAAGCGGGGCGAGATCCTCGGGCTGATCGGCCCCAACGGGGCGGGGAAGACGACCTGCTTCAACATCGTCACCGGGGTCTACCGGCCGACGGTCGGGGACATCCGGCTCGACGGCGAGTCGCTCACCCGCATGAAGCGCTACCGGATCATCCGCGCCGGCGTGGCCCGGACGTTCCAGAACATCCGGCTGTTCGGGGCGATGACCGCGCTGGAGAACGTCGTCGTCGGCGCCGACGCCCGGCACCGGACGTCGGTGCCCGGCGCGCTGCTGCGGCTGCCCCGCCACCGCCGCGAGGAGCGCGAGGCGACCGACAAGGCGATGGCGCTGCTGGAGTTCGTCGGGATCGCCCACCGGGCCGCGGACAAGTCGACCGCGCTGCCCTACGGCGACCAGCGACGGCTCGAGATCGCCCGGGCGCTCGCGACGGAGCCCAAGCTGCTCTGCCTCGACGAGCCCGCGGCCGGCTTCTCGGCCACGGAGAAGGACGCCCTCCAGGAGCTGATCCTCAAGATCCGTGACGACGGGTACACCGTGGTGCTCGTCGAGCACGACATGCGCGTGGTGCTCGGGGTGACCGACCGCCTCGTCGTGCTCGACTTCGGCCGCAAGATTGCCGACGGCGCCCCGGAGACGGTGCGCCGGGACCCGGCCGTGATCGCGGCCTACCTGGGCACCGGCACCGACGACGCCGGGTCGGAGGGAGACGCGTGAGCCTGCTCGAGCTCGAGGGCCTCAACGTCGCCTACGGGCGCATCCAGGCCCTGCGCGGGATCACGCTCTCGGTCGACGAGGGCCAGATCGTCACGCTGATCGGGGCCAACGGCGCCGGGAAGACGACGACGATGAAGACCGTCTCCGGGTTGCTCGCCCCGCAGTCGGGACGGATGACGTTCGACGGCGAGGACCTGACGAAGGTCCGGGCCGACCTGCGGGTGCGTCGGGGGATCTGCCAGGTGCCGGAGGGCCGGGGGATCTTCCCGGGCATGACGGTGCTGGAGAACCTCGACATGGGCGGATTCGTGCGTAAGGACCGCCGCTCGGCGGAGTTCGCGGCGGACCTGGAGCGGGCCTTCACGCTCTTCCCGCGGCTCAAGGAGAGGCGCAACCAGGTCGGGGGGACGTTGAGCGGGGGCGAGCAGCAGATGCTCGCGATCGGGCGGGCGCTCATGGCCCGGCCTCGGCTCCTGCTGCTCGACGAGCCCTCCATGGGCCTGGCGCCGCAGTTCATCGCGCAGATCTTCCGGGTCATCGAGGAGATCAACGCGGAGGGCGTGACGGTGCTGCTGGTCGAGCAGAACGCCCGGCAGGCGCTCGGGCTCGCCCATCAGGCCTACGTGCTGGAGACCGGGGAGGTCACCCGTTCCGGACCGGGCGCGGAGCTGCTCTCCGACCCCTCGATCCAGGACGCGTACCTCGGGGTGAGCTGATCGGGCCCCTGCGTGGCGCGGTGTCGCGTCGAGTCGTCGGCCCCGTGCCGGCCGGCTGCATGATCATCAGCACACCACGCACCTCGGCTGGCTCGTCGGGATGCCTGGTGTGCCCGTCGTTCAGCGGAGGCCGGGCCGGCGTCACCTCACTCGAGATCACGGGCACGCCACGCACCTCCGCGAGCCCTCCGGAATGCCTGGTGCGCCCGTCGTCCTGGCCTACGTCGGCGGGGTGCTCGCGCGGTAGAGGCAGGTGAGCTTCGCGGTGCAGACCCGGTGCCCGTGGTCGTCGGAGATGACGATCTCGAAGGTGCCGACGGTGCGGCCCACCGACAGCGGCGTGCACACCGCCGTGACGTGCCCGGACGTGGCCGAGCGGTGGTGGGTGCAGGAGAGCTCGAGGCCGACCGGGCGCCGGTCGCCCTTGCGGTTCAGGTAGGCCGCCGTCGAGCCGAGGGTCTCGGCCAGTACCCCGTTCGCGCCCCCGTGGAGGAGGCCGAACGGCTGGCGGTTCCCCGCGACCGGCATCGTCGCGACCGCCCGGGCCGGATCCCACTCCGTGATCTCGATGCCCATGCGCAGGGCGAGCTGCTCGTCGGGATAGGCGACCTCGAGCTCCGGGATGGCCTGCTGCTCAGGGGTCGGTGCGTCTGCCACGGCGATCATGCTAGGCCGCGGACCGCGTGAGGCCGACGGAGACTGTCGGACCCCCCTGGCAGACTCGGGTCCGTGGTGGCGACGACGACGGCGGCCGAGTCTTCGAGTAGCGGGTCCTCGAGCAGCAAGCCTTCGAGCAGCAAGCCTTCGGGCAGCAGGTCCTCGACGAGCAAGTCCTCCGGCAGCAAGAGCGCGAGCGGGGGCCAGGGCGCCCCGGGTGCGCAGGCGGGCGGCGCGCGCCTGCTGCTGCTCGACGGTCACTCGCTGGCCTACCGGGCCTTCTTCGCGCTGCCCGCCGAGAACTTCACGACGACGTCGGGCCAGACCACCAACGCCGTCTACGGCTTCACGTCGATGCTGATCAACCTCCTGCGCGACGAGGCACCGACCCACGTGTGCGTGGCCTTCGACGTCTCGCGGCAGAGCTTCCGCTCCGAGACGTTCGCGGCCTACAAGGCCAACCGCAGCGCCACCCCGAACGAGTTCCACGGCCAGATCGACCTGATCAAGGACATCCTCGCCACGTTGCACATCCCGGTGGTGACCCGCGAGGGTTTCGAGGCGGACGACGTCATCGCCACGCTCACCACGCAGGCCGTCGCGGAGGGCATGCACGTCTCGATCTGCACGGGGGACCGGGACGCCTTCCAGCTCGTCAGCGACCAGGTCACCGTGCTCTACCCGCGCAAGGGCGTGTCCGACCTGGCGCGCTACACGCCGGAGGCCGTCCAGGAGCGCTACACCCTCACCCCGGAGCAGTACCCCGACTTCGCGGCGCTGCGGGGCGACCCGAGCGACAACCTCCCGAGCATCCCCGGCGTGGGGGAGAAGACCGCGCAGAAGTGGATCCGCGAGTTCGGCTCGCTCGACGCGCTGGTCGAGCGGGTGGACGAGGTCCGGGGCAAGGCCGGGGACGCGCTGCGCGAGCACCTGTCCTCGGTGGTGCTCAACCGCCAGCTGACCGAACTGGTGCGCGACGTCGAGCTCGACGTGCGGCCCGACGAGCTCGAGGTCCGCTCCTGGGACCGCGACGCGGTGCACCGGCTGTTCGACGAGCTGGAGTTCCGCGTCCTGCGCGAGCGCCTGTTCTCCACCCTCACCGCGGCCGAGCCCGAGGCCGAGGAGGGCTTCGAGATGCACGGGGTGACGCTCGAGCCGGGCGCGGTCGGGGACTGGCTCGACGAGCACGCCCGCGACGGCGGACGGGTCGGGATCTCCTTCCGCGGCACCTGGGGGCAGGGGACCGGGGACCTGCACGGGGTGGCTCTGGCGGCCGCCGACGGCGAGGGGGCGTCGGTGGACGTGCTCGCGCTGAGCACGGAGGACGAGACCGCGCTGGCCGCCTGGCTCGCCGACCCCGAGGTGCCGAAGGCCGCCCACGAGGTCAAGGGCCCCATGCACGCGGTGCGGGCGCGCGGCTGGCAGCTCGAGGGCGTCACCAGCGACACCGCGCTCGCGGCCTACCTGGCGCGGCCGGGCGAGCGCAGCTTCGACCTCGCCGACCTGGTGCTGCGCTACCTGCGGCGCGAGCTCCGCGCGGAGGAGGCCGACGCCGCGGGCGGTGAGCAGCTCACCCTCGACGGCGGCGAGGAGGAGGCCGACGAGACCGCGGCACAGGCCGAGATGCTGCGCGCCCGGGCGGTGGCCGACCTCGCGGACGCCCTCGACGCCGACCTCGCCGAGCGTGGTGGCACGGCGCTGCTCACCGACCTCGAGCTGCCGCTGCTCCGCGTGCTGGCCGACCTCGAGGCCGCGGGGGTGGCCGTCGACGTGTCCGCCCTGCACGAGCTCGAGTCCGGGTTCGGCGCCCGGGTCGACACCGCCGCGCAGTCCGCGTACGACGTCATCGGCAAGCAGATC
>JAVXWR010000859.1:0-11815 GCA_032230725.1 Actinomycetota bacterium | reverse complement strand
GGGGTCCGGAGCACGATCATCGGCCAGGCCGGGCGCCCGACCTGCTGCCCCGCCCGCGCACGGATGGCCGCGATGTCGTCGAGCGCGTCGTCCATCGCGCTCGCGAGCTCCTGGTGCACCTGCCGTGGTTCGTCACCGGTGACCAGGATGGGGCGGTGGCCGAAGCCGCGCAGCAACGCCACGAGCTCGGGTTCCGGGATACGCGCCAGGACCGTCGGATTGGCGATCTTGTAGCCGTTGAGGTGCAGGATCGGGAGCACCGTGCCGTCGCGGAGGGGGTCGACGAACTTGTTCGAGTGCCAGCTCGCCGCGAGCGGCCCGGTCTCGGCCTCGCCGTCGCCGATCACGCACGCGACCACGAGATCGGGATTGTCGAAGGCCGCACCGTAGGCGTGCACCAGCGCATAACCCAGCTCGCCGCCCTCGTGGATGGAACCCGGGGTCTCGGGCGCCACGTGACTCGGAATCCCGCCCGGGAAGGAGAACTGGCGGAACAACCGGCGCATCCCGTCGACGTCCCGCCCGATCTCGGGATACACCTCGCTGTAGGTGCCCTCCAGATACGTGTTGGCCACCACGCCCGGTCCCCCGTGCCCGGGGCCGGTCACGAACAGCGCCTCGAGGTCCCGCTCGCGGATCACCCGGTTCAGGTGCGCGTAGAGAAGGTTCAGCCCGGGCGTGGTCCCCCAATGGCCGAGCAGCCGCGGCTTCACGTGCTCGGCACGCAGCGGCTCGGAGAGCAGCGGATTGTCCATCAGGTAGATCTGGCCCACCGACAGGTAGTTCGCGGCCCGCCAGTACGCGTCGAGCGACGCCAGCTCGGCGTCGCCCAGCGGCCCCCGCCACCCGGAGGGCCGGACCGCCCGCTCCTGGCCCGACGCCCGTTCGATGTCCTGGACCACCACGTGACCACCCGCTCCCGCTTCCGTGCGCCCAGGGCGGGCGCAGGCACCGGGGACCGGGATGCCGAGAGCCCCATTATCCCCCGCCGCGGACAGGAATGGGTGACTCGGGCGGACCGCGTCGGACCGTCAGGGAGTCGGTTCGGGCACGACGACGACCGGGCAGGGGGCGTGCGTGACGCATCCCTGGCTGACCGACCCGAGGAGCATCCCGACGAACCCGCCGTGCCCGCGCGAGCCGACCACCAGCATCGACGCATCCTTCGCCTCGTCCACCAGGACCTTGGCCGAGTGACCGTGACGGACGGCGGTGGTCACATGGGGCGTCGTCCCGGACCGGTCCTTGACGGCCAGGGCGACCGCGTCCCCCAGGATCGCAGCGGCCACGTCCTCGAGGCCCTCGAACGGGAGCACGAAACCTGCGTCGTACGTGACCGGGAACTCCCAGGTGCAGACCGCGCGGACCTCTGCGCCGCGCAGCGCCCCCTCGGCCAGGGCGAAGTCCAGGGCCTTCTGTGAGCCCGACGAACCGTCGACACCCACGACGACCAGGGGTGCTGCGGTCCGGGTCGACGGCGTGGTCATGGGGTTCTCCTCGGTGCGCTGCACGACATGGCGGTCGGCGCAGCACCGAGGACCGGGGCACGACGTCGAACTGGACGATACGCCGCGGCGGGAGACCTGGACGGGGCCTTTCGGCCCTGCTCCCGACACGACGGGACATGGACGCTGCGGGCAGCCCGCGGCTCCGGCCGCACCCGTCGACGATCGAAGGCCCCATGACCACGTCCCTCTCCCCGCCGGCGCAGAGCCCGACCGGGGCGACGCCGGCCGCCCTGCCCTATCCCGTGCACGTGAGCGCGGAGCTCGACCCGGCGACCTCGCGCTGGCTGTGGCTCGTGAAGTGGTTGCTCGCGATCCCGCACTACGTCGTGCTGCTGGTGCTCTGGGCGGTCTTCGCCGTCCTGACGGTCGTCGCCTTCGTCGCCATCCTCGTGACCGGGCGGTATCCGAGGGCGATCTTCGCGTTCGACGTCGGGGTGCTGCGCTGGTCCTGGCGCGTCGCCTTCTACACGAACGGCGCGTTCGGCACGGACCGCTACCCGCCGTTCACCCTCGAGGAGGTGCCGGACTACCCCGCCCACCTGGAGATCGACTACCCGGAGCATCTGTCCCGCGGCCTCGTGCTCGTGAAGTCCTGGTTGCTGGCGATCCCACATCTGGCCGTCGTCGGCTTCCTCGTCGGCGGCACCTGGCTCCAGTGGCAGACCGGCAGCGGTCCGATGAGCCTCGGGGCGGGCGGACTGATCGGTCTGCTGGCCTTCGTCGCCGTGATCGTCCTCGCGGTGCGCGGCCGGTACCCGCGCCCGCTGTTCGACCTGCTGCTGGGCCTGGACCGGTGGGTCCTGCGGGTCGCGGCGTACGTGGCGCTGATGACCGACGCCTACCCGCCGTTCCGGCTGGACCAGGGTGGCGACGAGCCCGTGCCGGCGGGCGCCGGACCGGTCTGACCGCTCGCCGGGTCAATCAGCCAGGGTGTCCAGCTCCGCCTGCAGCGCAGCGACCAGGGTGGGGAGGTCGGGCATCCGGTCCGGGTCGGCGATCACGCTGACGGTCAGGGTGCCGGCGTAGGACAGGGCGAGGAAGCCGACGACGACGTTGCCCGACCCGGCGACCGACACCGGGATCATCGTCCGGACAGCCACCCCACCGAGCCGCTGCGCGACGTCCGGCCCGCGCACGTTGCTGACGAGGGTGTGGAAGCGCCGTTGGTGGTCGGTGTAGAGACGCCACAGCCCGAGCCGGGCCGGGCCGCGGAACAGCGGCCCGAGCAAGGCGACGACGGCCGGTCCGGATGCGGTGCGGCGCGCGGCGCGCATCGTCGCCGCCGTGTGGCGCAGGCGCGCGCCGTCGCCGGTGGTCAGCCCGATGAGCAGGGGCGCGACGTCGTGGGCCGTGCCCTCCGGCGCGCTGGCAGGCACGGCGACGCGCAGGACCTCGACATGCTCCCTCCGCGCGCGCAACAGCTGATCGAGGGCGCCGGTGACGGCGACGAGCAGGGCGTCGTTCACGGTGCCGCCGTCGACGTGGGCGGCCGTGCGGAGGCGCGCCAGGTCGACGCGGGCGACCCCGAGCCGACGCCGGGCCCCCGTCTGCGCCAGCAGCGAGCACGGCGTGGCCGGCGTCGGAGCGATTCCACCCGCCGCGCCGAACGATGACCACAGCGCACGGATGGTGGCGGGGATGCCTCGGAGCGCCCGTGCCCGTCCGCGGGCGGCATCGACGGCGAGGCGGGAGCGTGCGGGCCGGGGTCGCGGGAACCCGCTCCTCACGGTCCCGCCCGCGCCGTCGAGGAGGCGGCCGAGCATGGCCAGACCGCCGATCCCGTCGGCCAGCACGTGGTGCACGACGACGACCAGGGCGACGACCCGACCGTCGTCCCCGGTCAGGAGCAGCGCCCTCCAGAGCGGATGTCCGGGCGGGAGCGGCTGCAGCGCGGCATCGACGGCGAGGTCGAGGAGGCCGGGTTCGTCGTCCGGGGCCGGACGGACACGGAGATGCCGGGTGATCTCGAAGCGGGGGTCGTCGACCCAGACGGCCCGCCCGCACCCGGGCGGGAGGCGCCACAGGCGTTGTCGTAGTCGCGGCACCGTCCGCACCCGCTCGTCGAGCAGCCTGATCACGGACAGTGCGTCGAACCCGGCGGGAGGGTCGTCCATCACGAGCAGGGCACCGAGCTGCTCGTGGACCGGCGAACCGACGTCCATGGCGAGCATCGCCAGGTCAGCGGCGCTCGCCCGCTCGTAGGTCGGTGCGTCGCCCGGGATCTGGCCAGGCGCGGGGTGTCCCTCGGCGCGGTCCCGGATCCCGTGGAGCATCCGCCTGCTCATCACCGCGCTGATCACCGAGGTCGGACGGACCAGCACCGCAGCCCACCAGCGTCGGTAGGCGTAGCGCTCGCGGACGATCAGCCGGGTGCCGCCGCCGGCCGCGGGGTGCAGGATGAACGCCCAGGTGAAGTCGAACGGCGACTCCGCTGCACTCACGGGGACCACGCCGCCGCGCAGGACCAGCGCCCGGGGCAGGTCGGCGACCGCGACGGTGAGCGCCATCTCCGGGGCGAGCCGGATCTCGTCGCCGATCTCGACGTGCTGCCACTCGGGGTGGATCCGGTCTGCGCTGTGGATGTCGCACCCGAGCAGATTCTCGAGGCGGTCGTAGCTGTAGAGCCCGCCCCGTCCCTGGCCGATCTGGGCGATCCACGGCCAGACCTCCGGGATCTCCGCGCGGATGGCGACCGATCGCGTCGTCACGAGATCCGGCTCCGGGATCAGGTCATCGCCGGGCAGCTCCGCCACGGCAAGCCCCGGTTGCCGGGCCACCCGGCTGATCGTCAACGGGACTCCTCGTTCACGATGACCTCGTCCAGCCGGTCGAACTGCGCGACGGCGTACTGAATGACGGCGAGCGCCCACGCGAGGCCACCGACGATCGTGACCATGCTAGGACGACACGGGTGGCGGGCATCGCGGGCTCCTGCGGTTGCGCAGCTCGGGGGTGGCTGGCGCAGCACCGGGGACCGGGGCACGACGTGCGTCGCGACGCTACGCCCGGGAGCGGAGGCTCGCGAGCCCCGTGTGCTCTTCGGTGCTCTGCGAGCGGGTGTCCCCGGCCGAGGCGCTCGCACCGCGGACCACGAGCCGATTGCGCTCGAAGTGCGCGACGGCCGGACTGGAGGCGTGCACCGTGGCGATGGTGCCTTCGTCCGACCGGTCACCAGCTTCGGGCGAGAACACGCCGGCCCCGGCGGCGAACGGCCTTCTCGACCAGCACCACCGGGACCACGACGGCTCCGGCGAGCGCGGCCAGCACCCACTGCGCGGGGTCGAGGGACGCGCTCCGGAAGAGGTCCTGCATGAAGGGCAGATGGACGAATCCGGCCTGGAGGACGAGCAAGGTTCCGATACCGACGAACACCTGCGGGTTGGACCACCACCCGATGTCCCGCACCGGCTGCTTCAGCGTCCGACAGATCAGGAGATAGAAGATCTGGAAGAACGCGAGCGCGGTGACCGCGAGGGTCTGGGCCTCGGCGAGGACGCCCGCATCAGGGCGTTCGCCATCGACGAGGCTCTCGCCGCCCGCGACGGTGGCGCCCACGAACAGGGCGATCGCGACGGCGCTCATCAAGATCCCTACGTACACCGTGCGGGCGACGACGAATCGCGACAGGAGCGGCTCCCGCGGATCGCGCGCGGGTCGGCGCATCAGGCCTGGCTCCTTCGCCTCCACCGCGAGCGGCAACGCCAGGGTGACCGCGGCGACGAGGTTCAGCCAGAGAATCTGCACCGGTTCGATCGGGAGCACCGGTTCGCCGCCGACGATCGGGAAAGCCAGGACGGCGACGAGGATCACCAGGCCCTCGCCCACGTTGGTGGGCAGCGCGAACGCCAAGGCCTTGACGAGGTTGTCGTAGACCCGGCGGCCTTCCTCGATCGCAGCACGGATGGTGGCGAAGTTGTCGTCGCCGAGCACGATGTCGGCAGCTTCCTTCGCCACCTCGGTCCCCGCTGCCCCCATGGCCACTCCGATGTCGGCCTGCCGCAGGGCGGGGGCGTCGTTGACGCCGTCCCCGGTCATCGCCGTGACGGCGCCTCCACGCTGGAGGGCGCGGACGAGACGGAGCTTGTGCTCGGGTGATACCCGGGCGAACACCGCGGTCGACCCCACCCTCCGACCGAGCTCGTCGTCGGAGAGCTGCGCGATCTCCGGTCCGGTCAGGGCGGGCGAGGTCCCGACGATCCCGAGCTCACGGCCGATCGCGGTCGCCGTCGCGGGGTGGTCCCCCGTGATCATCTTGACGTCCACTCCGGCGGTGTGACAGGCCGCGATCGCCTCGACCACCTCCGCGCGGGGAGGGTCGATCATCGCGACGAGACCGAGCAGGCGGAGTCCGTCGCCGTCGCCGAGCTCTGCGTCCACGTCGTCCCCCTCGCGGCGCGCGACGGCCAGGACACGCAGACCGTCACCCGTCCAGCGTTCGAGCACGGGCCGGGCGGCGGTGGACTGTCCCGCCGGGACGTGCGCCAGCAGGACCTCCGGGGCGCCCTTCAGGTAGGTCGCCACACCCTGCCCGGTCACCGATTCGTAGGCCGCGGCCATGTACTGGTGCTCCGAGTCGAACGGCAGGAGGCCCCGACGGGTCCTGGCACGCATCGCGACCGGGGACAGGCCGCCGCGTCCGGCGGCGACCAGCAGCGCTCCGTCGGTGGGGTCGCCGATGACGTGGCGGTACTCCCCGTCCCCCTCGAGCCGACCCTCGTTCGCGAGCACCACGGCCTCGAGCAGCTCGGCCAACGCCCCGTCGACCGAGGTGGGGGCGCCGCCCCGGAGGACCCGGCCTTGCGGGGCGTATCCGACGCCCTCGAAGGTGACCTCGCCGGCAGGGCTCCACACCCGCCGGACCACCATCTCGTTGCGCGTCAGCGTTCCGGTCTTGTCCGTGCACACCA
Organism: Actinomycetota bacterium; assembly: GCA_032230725.1. Classification (GTDB taxonomy): domain Bacteria; phylum Actinomycetota; class Actinomycetes; order Mycobacteriales; family Pseudonocardiaceae; genus Actinomycetospora. Next base: position 5,400 of record JAVXWR010000859.1, on the reverse strand, counting down.
CTCCGGTGGAGCCCAGGGTCTCCACGGCGGGCAGCTCCCGCACGATCGCGCGCCGCGCGGCCATCCGGCGGACGCCGACGGCCAGGGCGATGGTGACGATGGCGGGCAGCCCCTCGGGGATGGCCGCGACGGCGAGGGTGATCGCGGCCAGCGCGGCATCGGCCACCGGGTAACCCCGGGCGAGCGCGATACCGAGCAGGACCAGTGCCACGGCCCCGATGACCCAGGTGATCGTGGTCCCCAGGCGGGCGATGGTGCGGGTCAGCGGTGTCCGGGTGTCCTCGGCGACGTGCATCAGCCCCGAGATCCGGCCCAGCTCGGTGTGTGTCCCGGTGTCCACGACCAGGCCACGACCGGTCCCTGCACTGACCAGTGTCCCGGCGTGCAGGACCGAGGACCGGTCCGAGAGCTCGGCCTCCACCGCCACCGCCCGGGGGGACTTGCCGACGGGCACCGATTCCCCGGTGAGCGCCGACTCGTCCGCCCGCAGCCCCAGGCCTTCGAGGACCCGCAGATCGGCGTTCACCCGGTCTCCCGGGGTCACCTCCACGACGTCTCCCGGGACCAGCTGTTCGGCAGGGACCGGAGTCCAGATCCCGTCGCGGCGAGCCGTGGCCGGCTGGCTGACGAGCTGCGCCAGCGCCTGGATCGCGCGGCCGGCGCGGAACTCCTGCACGAATCCGATCAGTGCGTTGATCACGACGACGGCGAGGACCACGGCGCCGTCGGCGACCCGCCCCAGAGCCAGGGCCACGACGGCGGAGACGCCCAGAGCATAGATCAGCGGATCGTGGAACTGGCGGACCATGACGACGGGCCAGGACGCACCGCGTTCCTGCGGAATCTCGTTGGGCCCGTAGCGCCTCAGGCGCTCGGCAGCCTCGTCTCCGGTCAGCCCGTCCGAACGGGCGCCGAGAGCCTCGAGCACCGTGGCGCCGTCGCTGCCGTGCCACGAAGGGCGACGGACCGATTCCCCCCGCCGATCCGAACCCGCCCCGGGGATCGTCCGGTCCGCAGCCTTGAACGGCCGTCCCGCCACCGCGCCCCGCCTCCGTCTCGAGGCCGACATGAGATCGACCAGCATGCTGCCGAGGCCGGGTCCGGGGCCGGACGCCACAGACTAGCGGCTGGAGGGAACCGTTCACTCGATCCGGGGCGGCGACCCGCGCGGCGTGCTCGGCGTTGGTGCGCCCCGGCGGTCGGTGATCACGGGCAGCAGCCACTCGGCGCCCGGCAGGGTGGCCGCGCGAAGCAGCGGGCTGACCTCTCGGCCCAGCCCTCCGTAGGCCACGAGCACGAGCCGATCGGAGTGCTCCGGGAACGCCCAGGCGAAATGTTGGACCACCCCTCCACCCGGGGACTGTCCGACCACCGTGGCGTGGTCGTGTCCGAGGGCGGCGAGCAGATCATGCAGCCCGTTCGCGTAGCCGCCCAGCGAGTAGTCCGCCCAGGGCGCCGACGAGGATCCGTGCCCGACGAGGTCCGGGGCGATCATCCGACGCCGGTCTCCGCGTCGGGCCAGCTCGGTGAGGACCGGTTCCCACGTGTGGGCGCTGCCGGCCATGCCGTGCACCAGCAGCGCGACCTCCGCGCCCGGATCCCCCCGACGTCGCGCACGCGGCTGTCGACCGCGGCAGTCCGCCTCGTGCCGATCGGTGCTGACAGGGTCCAGCTCGGTCTGCCACGTGTGACGTCGGGACGAGTCGGGGACGAAGAATGCGGTGCCATCGGGTGTGCCTCCGCGCCAGGACAGGGCGGGTCACCGGGGACCGGGGCAGCACGGTGTTCCTTCTCGCGCTACGCCGTCGGGTCCCCGCACACCCCCGATCGGCCGTGTCGTCCGGAGCGAGAGCTGATGTCGTCGTCACGGGCAGATTCCGCACCTGGTGGGCGCCACGACCGCAGCGGGCGCAGCAGGGTGTTGTTCTTGTCGTGATGGTCGGTCATGCGGTGCAGGACGTCGTCCAGTGCGTCGACGGCGTCGACAATGTGCGGGCCCTTGTTGAGCATCACGCATTCGGCACGCTCACCCATGGCGGCGTCGGTGATCTCCGCACGGGACGGCTGACCGGTGCGGGCGAGCTGGTCGAGCACCTGGGTCGCCCAGATGACCGGCAGGTGCGCGGCCTCGCAGAGCCACAGGATCTCTTCCTGCAGTTCGGCCGTCCGTTCGTAGCCGGCCTCCACGGCCAGGTCGCCGCGCGCGATCATCACACCGGTGTGCGGGCGCCCCATCAGCGCGAACAGGATTCCGGGGAGGTTCGCGAACCCCTGGACGGTCTCCAGCTTGACGACGACGCCGAGATCGGCCGCGCCGAGCTCGTCCAATGCGGCCAGCAGGTCATCGACGTCCTCGGGGCGGCGGACGAACGACATCTCGGCCAGGTCGGCGTGCTCGGCGACGAAGGCCAGGTTCTGACGGTCGGTGGCGGTGAGGGCGGCCATCGGCAGTGCGGTGTCGGGCAGGTTGATGCCCTTCGCCCCGCGCAGTTTGGTCCCTCCGGCGGCGGCTCGCGTGATGCGCAGCGTGACCTGCTCCTCGTCGGCGGCGACGACCTCTCCGCTCATCTTCCCGTCGTCGAGGTGGACGGGCTGGCCCGGCAGGACGTGACCGAAGACCTCGGGCAGGGTGCACCCGATGCGGGCCGGCCCCTGCGGCGGTACCGGTGCCGGGGCGCAGTCCCGCGTCAGGAGGAGGGTGTCGCCGCGGTTCAGGGTCAGGAACTGGGGCACGGCCGGGAGGGTGCCGACCGGGACACCTCGCCGGTCGCCGCGGTGCAGGAGGGTGCCGGTCTCGAGGTACGTGGTCTTCGTGCTCGACGCGATGACACCGCCGGGCTCGACCGCGTCGACGGCGAACCGGCGCCGCGAGGCCCGGGCGTCGCGGAGCCGGACGGTGTCGGTCGTCCGCAGGCGCTTCAGCCAGTCGCCCGGGACGGGCACCGTCGGTAGGCCCGGGACCGGGGGCGGGCTCGGCTCGTCCGCGGCGGTCAACCAGCAGGACGCCGGTGTGATGACGCGTCCGCGCACGTCTCGGCTCGGGCGGAGCTTGATGACCTGGGGGCCGTCGGCCAGCGGACCGGTGCGCAGCTTCGGCCCGGCGAGGTCCATGGCGACGCGGCATGTCCGGCCCGCGGTCCCACCTGCGCGTCGGACGTTCTCGATCATCGCCATCCACGCCGTGGGGTCGTCGTGGGCGCAATTGATCCGGGCCAGGTCCATCCCGTGGTCGACCAGCTCCTGAACCAGCTCCGGATCGGTGGCGGCCTCCGGGGGCAGCGTCACCATGACCCGGGTGCGCCGCCCGACGTGTTCCGGACCGAGGAGCTCGCTCGCGCGCCGACGCAGGCACCGCGATCCCTCGACGAAGCCGTTCCCGCGGTCGTCCGGTGCCGGTCCGGCCGGCAGCCCGGCCAGCGCCGACGCCGCGGCGGTGATGGCGTCGAGACTCGCCCGCACGTGCGGCTCGCAGCGGCCCAGCGACGAGAGCCCGAACGCGGCCAGCCGCCGTTGCAGACCGCGCAGATCGTGCTGGCGCACCGCCCAGTAGTGGGCGAGGTTCACCGCGCTCGGCGCGTTGTCGCGATCCACCTGCGCGATCTCCATCGCCCACGACGACTCGCCGTCGGTCGTTGCGTCCTGCAACTCCCGGACGTCCTCCAGGATCGCGCCGAGGGCGTCGAGGGTCTGATGCGGGAGGGTCGTCACGCGCTCGTCGATCCGAGGAGGCCCGCGAGATCGACGAGGCGGTGCGCATAGCCCCATTCGTTGTCGTACCAGCCCACGATCTTCACCTGGTCACCGATGACCTTCGTCAGACCGGAGTCGAAGACGCACGACGACGGGTCGGTCTCGATGTCGGACGAGACGATCGGGGCCTCGGTGTAGGTCAGGTAGCCGTGGAGCTCACCCGCGGCGGCCTCCCGGAAGGCGGTGTTGACGGCGTCGACGGTGGTCGGCGCGCGGACGGTCACCGTGAGGTCGGTGGCCGAGCCGGTGGGCACGGGCACGCGCAGGGCGTAGCCGTCGAGGCGGCCCTCGAGGTGGGGGAGCACGAGGCTGATGGCCTGGGCGGCCCCGGTGGAGGTGGGCACCACGTTGATCGCGGCCGCGCGGGCCCGTCGCAGGTCCCGGTGCGGTCCGTCCTGCAGGTTCTGGTCGGGGGTGTAGGCGTGGATCGTGGTCATCAGGCCTCGTTCGATGCCGAACGCGTCGTCGAGCACCTTGGCCATCGGGGCGAGGCAGTTCGTCGTGCAGGACGCGTTCGAGACGATGTTCTGGGTGCCGTCGTAGTCCCGGTCGTTGACGCCCATGACCACGGTGAGCTCAGCGCCCTTCGCCGCCGCCGAGACGGCGACCTTCCTGGCGCCGGCCGCGAGGTGGCCCTTGAGGTCCGCCTCCGCCGTGAACCGGCCCGTGGATTCGACGACGACGTCCACTCCCAGCTCGGCCCACGGCAGCGCGGCGGGCCCACCGGAGTCGCGGAGAGCCGTGATTCGTCGGTCACCGACGACGATCTCGTCGCCGTCCACCGTGACGTCGTCGGGTAGGCGCCCGAGAACGGAGTCGTACTTGAGCAGATGGGCGAGCGTCCTGATGTCGGCGAGGTCGTTCACGGCCACGATCTCGACCTCGGTGTCACCCGCGGCGCGCTGCACGTCCACCGCCCGGAAGAAGTTCCTGCCGACTCGGCCGAACCCGTTCACCCCGACGCGGATCGTCATGACACGGACCCTTCCTCCCCCCGCGGGGTCCGCGTCACCGGCGAAGGTCCCGGAGACGACAGCAGGTCGGTCCGTGTTCCCCCGCGCACCGGGCGTCCGACACCCGACCTCGAGCGGCTGCTGACCACCTCCTCGTGAAGCCGACCACCCGAGATCACGGGACGGGGGCCGACGATCGGGCGGCGGCCTCGAGCTGGTCGATGCGCTCGAGCAGGCCGAGGACCACCGCGATGGCGGCGTAGTTCAGGGGCAGGCCTGCCCGCAGACGCTGGATCCGGGCGACGACGGCCGCCTGCTCGGGGACGAACCACATGCCGCCCTGGGCGTCGTGCCGGGCGGCAGGAGGCTCAGGGCCACGAACCGTCGTACGAGGTCGGGGTGCATCCCGAACCGCCAAGGAGGGCGCGCGTCAGCGCGGGTCGGGGACGGACCCGTTCGACAGCGGCACCGGCTCCGGGATCGGCTGCGGCAGCGGGGTGAGGGCGGGCGGGCCAGCGGTGGGGGGCGCCGACTCGGTCCCGACCTCGGCTTCGGTCTCGGGCTCGGTGGCGTGCTCGAAGAAGCGCAGTAGCTCGACGGGGAAGGGCATGACCAGGGTGCTGTTCTTCTCGGCGGCCACGTCGGCCACGGTCTGGAGTAGCCGTAGCTGCATCGCCCCGGGGGTCTCGGCCATGGT
>JAVXWR010000851.1:0-3157 GCA_032230725.1 Actinomycetota bacterium | reverse complement strand
GACACCTTCGCCGCCGACATGGCCGAGGTCGATCGGGCATCGCAAGCGCTCGCGGGTCGGGTCGAACAGATCGTCGTCGGGGAACTGGGGACGGGACCGATCGGCGATCGAGGCCCACGCGACGTATGAGTCGCCCGGGAGATGGTCGCCCATCGACCACCGGCTCCGACGGCGCGACCATCCTGCGTCTCCCACCGGTGTCCGGGATGTCCTCGTTCCTCGCGGCTTCTCGGTCGGGCGGGGCGGCCCAACTCACCGCTCAGTACTTCGGTCCCACGAAGTCGTCGAGGGCGGCGACGGCCGAACGCCGGGCCACCGAGATCATGTCCCACCGGGGTCGGCGGTGGGGGATGGCGAGGAGATCGAGCGCGTCGGCACAGATCTCGAGAATGTCCGTCGATTTGTTGGAGAACAGGTAGCGCGGGTACTCGTACCGTTTCGAGCCCGTTGGTGTCTGGGTCTGGGCCCAGTTCGTGATGCGGCACCCGTCGGAATGGAAGAGGCCCCGCAGGAGCCGACCGGGCTCCCGCTCGACGATCTTCAGTTGCCACGGTTCGAGGATGATGGGTCGGGTGTGCTTGCGACCCGGCCCGTGCTGCGGGAACAGGCACGGCCAGTGGGTCGAGTAGCTCTTGACCTCCGAGCACCCGGTCCTGGCGACCGAGCACACTGAGGACGACGGCATCACTCCCTCGAGGGCGCTGCGGATCTCCCCGGCGATGCCCGGCCAGCCGTCGTCGCAGAACACCGACAGCGAGGCGACCCCGCGCCGCCCGACGTTGATGTACCCGTCGCCGAGGTAGGCGCCGAGAAGGTACGCGTACTGGCACTCGTCGAGCGGCGCCCCCTGGCAACGGGAACAGACCCTGTCCCGTCCGTCGGCGCGCGGCCCCCGCCGGTCGCCGCGGATCCAGTGGACGACGGTCGGCTCCGGCAGCCCGAGACGGCGCGCGATGGTGTTCGGGTGGAGACCCGCCTCCGCGAGTCGCCGGGCTTCGTCGACGGCGGCCTTCTCGTGCATACGCGCAGAGTGCATCCGCCCACCGACAACGAGGGTCGCTCCCGACCGTGGACCGCCGGCACCCCCCGACGAGCACCGTCTAGGCTGCTCCTCACGGACTCGACGGCACACGCTTCGTCGAGCCGAATGCAGTAAGCCCCCGTAGCCCAAATGGCAGCAGGCAGCGGTCTCAAACTCCGTACAGTGTGGGTTCGAGTCCCACCGGGGGCACCAGGACCGGCCTTCGGGCAGGGTCGGTCCGCACCGGGTGGCTCCGTTGTTAGCTGGTGCACACCGTGGCGCTCGTCGCGGACGGACGAGCAGGTCAGCCCGGTAGGGTTGCTGAATCGAGCCGGCCTGGGGCGTCGCCACGGCAGGGGCCGGACGCAGCGACGCGCACAGGAGACCGCCATGAGCCAGCAGGCCGAGGACATCGCCACGGCGGCCGACACGGCCGTCGTCCCCGAGGAGACCGCGCCGCGCGAGCCGCTGCGCGTGCTGGTGGCCGAGGACGAGGCCCTCATCCGCATGGACCTCGTGGAGATGCTCCGCGAGGAGGGCTACGACGTCGTCGGGGAGGCCGGGGACGGCGCCCAGGCCATCGAGCTGGCGCGCGAGCTCAAGCCCGGCCTCGTCATGATGGACATCAAGATGCCCGGCACCGACGGGCTGGAGGCCGCGACGACGATCGCGCAGGAGCGCATCGCCCCCGTCGTCATGCTCACCGCATTCAGCCAGCGCGACCTCGTGGACTCCGCGCGCGACGCGGGCGCCATGGCCTACCTGGTCAAGCCGTTCACCAAGACCGACGTGGTACCGGCGATCGAGGTGGCCGCGAGCCGCTTCGCGGAGATCACCGCGCTCGAGGACGAGGTCGCGGGCCTCACCGAGCGCCTCGAGACCCGCAAGGCGGTGGAGCGGGCCAAGGGCCTGCTCATGGCCAAGAAGAAGATGAGCGAGCCCGACGCCTTCCGCTGGATCCAGCGCACCGCCATGGACCGGCGCACGACGATGAAGCACGTCGCCGACGCCGTCGTCGAGACCTTCGGCTGACCGGTCGCGCCCGCGTCACCGGTCCGCCCCACCCGGTCACCCGGACGCCGTCGTCGCTCACCGAGACGGTATTGGTGACGTTGCGTCATTCCGCTGTGTGAGTGGCCGCCCTCCGGCCATGCGCTGACCAGCCGCGACGTGCCGACCCGCCGATCGCTGTCACTCGATCGTGACCTACGGTGGCCGCCGTCGATGTCGGTGGCGTTCCCGGAGGTCGCGGTGGGTGGTGGATCGGTCGGCGCACGGATCACCTGCCGGACCCGGCGGGGGAGCGGCGCCCCGGGACGCCCGCGCCGCGCGGCCGGCCTGCTCACCGTCGGGGTCCTCGCCGCTGCGCTCGCCCTCACCGCGTGCTCGTCGGGGGGCTCGGGAGCACCGGGCGACTGCGACACCGGTCAGGGCACCCTCGTCGTCGGGCTCATCGCTCCGCTGTCCGGCCCGCTGGCCAACATCGGCCTGGGTATGCGCGACTCGGCCGACCTCGCCGTCCGCCAGGCCAACGACCGCTGCGCCGTCCCCGGCTACCGCCTCGAACTGCAGGCCCGTGACGACCGCGCGGACCCCCCGACCGGCGCGGCGGCCGCCCGGGATCTCGCGACGAACCCGGACCTGATCGGCGTGGTCGGCACCTACAACTCCTCGACGGCCCAGGCCGTGCAACCGGTGCTCGGGGACGCGGGCATCGTCCAGATCTCCCCGGGCAACACGAACGTCTCGCTCACCCGCGGCGTCAACCCGGTCACCGCGCCGCTGCGCCAGTACCAGACCTACTTCCGCGTCGTCGCCACCGACGCGGTGCAGGGACCGGCCGCGGCGGACCACCTCGCCGCGCTCGGCCGGACCCGCGTCGCGGTCGTCAGCGACGGCCAGACCTACGGCGACGGCATCGCGGACGAGTTCGTCAAGCAACTCGGCACCCGCGGGGGCGACGTCTCGATGCGGATGACGCTGCCGGCCGGCTCGCCGCCCGACGCTGCGGTCGCCGCGATCAGCCGCGCCCGTCCGCAGGCGGTCTTCTACGGCGGCGAGTACCCCGACGCGGGGCCGCTCTCGAAAGCCCTGACGGGCCTCGGCGTCCCGCTGGTGGGCGGCGACGGCATCGTC
>JAVXWR010000841.1:0-5815 GCA_032230725.1 Actinomycetota bacterium | reverse complement strand
GCTCCGGCACGCCGAGCGAGCCCGAGTAGCCGAGGATCTGCTCCTCGAGGGCGGTCGCGGCGGCGCGGCGGACGTCGACCGGCGCCGGGGTGGACGGTTGGCCGGCCGAGAGGTTGACCAGGTCACCATGGGTGCGCTGACGCTCGGCCGCCGCCGCCCACACGTCCATGACGTGGAACGGGGGGACCTGGGCGCGACGGGAGGGTGTCCTCATCAGGGGCGAGCGGAGCGACGGGGAGCTGGACTCGGGCGAACGGAGCGACGGGGAGCTGGACTCGGGCGAGCGGTCGTCACGCAGTCCACCCTGGCACAGGGGGCGGCCCGGGCCGGGCGGCGTCGAGGTCAGTACCCGACGTAGTGGTGGCCGCGGGCCAGGGCCTCGACGCCAGGGACGTTCGACACCGAGCCGTAGCGCTTGATGGCGTACCGGACCCCCGCGATGATGTTGTCGACCGGGTCGTGGATGTCGCCGTGGCCGGGCAGCTGATTGGCGTGGAACGTCGGGCCGATCGTCTGCATGAGACCGACCGACGGGGTGCCCTTCGCGGCGTTGGAGTCCCACCCGTTGGTCGCGTCCGGGTCCCCACCCGACTCGTGGTCGATGAACGTCGCGATGTCGTCCGGGTTCATCTTGTCGGTGGGCACGCCGTGCTGGGCGAGGATCGCGGAGGCCTGGCGGATCCAGTCGCCGACCTTCCCGGGAGGACCACCCTCGGGTCCCGACGACGAGCCCCCGCTCGTCTCGTCGTCGCCCGTCCGGTCACCGCCGTCGACGCCGGGCGAGCCCCCGTCACAGGCCCCGTCGCCCTGCGAGCCATCGCCCTGCGAGCCGGAGCCGGAGCCGCCCGCGTCCCCACCCGACCCGCCGTCGTCCCCGGAGCCGGTGATCCGCGCGGCCCGGACCGGTTCGTCGGCGCCGACCGTCGCCCGCTGCCGGTCGGCCCACCGCGACGACGCGCCCGAGCCGCCCGACACTCCCGCGTCCGGCGAGCGCAGCCGCGACCACCCGGTCATCTCCCCCGCCAGGGCGCGCAGCCGTCGGGCGGACCCGGCGACCTCGGACTCGACGCGGTCCAGCGCGTTCTGCGCCCTCGCCGTCGGCGTGGCGATCGCCTCCCGGACCTCGTCGGGTGTCGGTATCCCGCGTGCACCGGCCCGCGTGTACGCGGCGTCGAGCGCGTCGGAGACGTGACCGGCCACCTCGTCGCGGAGCGACTGCAGCGTCCGGCCCAGGTCCGCGAGCTCGCGCTGCGCGGCGCGGGCGGCGTCCCCGGTCGCGCCGCCGGCGCGGGTGAAGTCGGTGGCGTAGCAGGCGAACGCGTCGGCGCCGGGCCCCTGCCAGGCCTGCGCGACCTCGCCGCCGCCGCCCGCGACCACCCGCATCGAGTCGTCCATGCCGTCGGCCAGCGACGCGAGCCGGCGGCCGAGACCCGTCAGCGCCGCGGTGTCGATCCGCTCCACCCGTCGGGCGAGGGCGAGCAGCTCCTCCGCGCCCGGGGTCGCCTCGAGCGCGCCCACGACGTCGTACCCCCACCCCACCACCGAAGGATCACCGCAACGCGGCCAGGGCGCCCAGTCCCGACGAGGAGCCCCGAGCACCGGCGGTGAACCCGCTGGCGCCGCGGGTCACGGCCCGCACGCCGTCCGCGCCGGTGGCGTCGGCCTCCTGCATCGAGCGCATCGTGGCGTCGAGCGCCCGGTCGACCTCGGCCATCCGCGCGCCGCCCGCCGTCAGCTCGCCCTCCAGCGCCGCGCGCAGGTCCGCCAGCGCGCCGACGAGTGCGCCGCCCGAGGCGAGCCCGTCGAGGCCGGGGTCGCCCGCGCCCGCGTCGAGGACGTCGGCGAGCGCCGGGATGCGGCGGGCCTGCGCGGCGGCGGTGACGCGGGCCTGCTCGATGGCCGCCGTGCCGTAGACGAGGTCGGGCATGCCGGCGAGCCTAGGTCGGGGCCCGCCCACCCGGTGGCCGTTCAGGACAAGTCACGCCGGGCCGACGACGTGGCTTTCCTGTCACTGATGGCAAGCGTCGCCGCAGTGCCTGCATCCAGGCTCCCTCACCCCGGAACCGCGATCCGCCCCTCGGCCGCGGCCCGCGCGATGTCGGTCCGGGCGTGGGCGCCGGGCAGGTGCACCGCGCCCAGGCGGGTGTACGCGTCGTCCCGCGCCTCGGCGAGCGTCGCCCCGGTGCCGACGACGGAGAGGACCCGCCCGCCCGAGGAGACGACCGCCCCGTCCTCGCGTCGCCGCGTCCCGGCGTGCAGCACCCCGGGGCCGTCCGTGCCCGTGATCACGTCGCCGGTCCGGACGACCCCCGGGTATCCCTCCGCCGCCACGACGACGGTCACGGCGTACCCGTCGGCCCAGCTCGGGGCGGGTTCGGCGCTCAGCCGGCCGGTCGCGGTCGCGAGGAGCAGCGAGGACAGCGACGAACGCAGCAGCGCCAGCACGGCCTGCGTCTCCGGGTCGCCGAAGCGGGCGTTGAACTCCACGACCTGCGGGCCCGACGAGGTCAGGGCGAGCCCGGCGTAGAGCAGGCCCGAGAACGGGGTCCCCCGCCGCGCCATCTCGACGGCGACCGGGCGCACGATCCGCTCCACCACGTCGTCGACCAGCGACGGCGGCGCCCACGGCAGCGGGGCGTAGGCGCCCATGCCGCCGGTGTTGGGCCCGGCGTCACCGTCGCCGAGCCGCTTGGCGTCCTGGGCGGGCAGCAGCGGCACGACGTCGGTGCCGTCGACACAGCAGAACAGCGACACCTCGGGCCCGTCGAGGAACGACTCGAACAGCACCGGGTGCCCGGCGTCGAGCAGGCTGCAGGCGTGCGCCCGGGCGTCGTCGTGATCGGTGGTCACGAGCACGCCCTTGCCCGCCGCCAGCCCGTCGTCCTTGACCACCCACGGCGCGGGCCGGTCCCCTGTCGCGCCGCCGAACTTCTCGAGCACCGCGTCCAGCCGCGCCGGGGTGTCGACGATCTCGGACGACGCCGTCGGGACGCCCGCCGCGGCCATCACGTCCTTCGCGAACGCCTTCGAGCCCTCGATCCGGGCGGCTGCGGCGGTCGGGCCGAAGCAGGGGATTCCGGCCTCGCGCAGGGCGTCACCGACCCCGGCGACCAGCGGCGCCTCGGGCCCGACGACGACGAGATCGGCGCGCCACCGCCGCGCCAGGTCGACGACGGCGGGTCCCGACGTCGGCTCGGCGAGGCCCGGGTGCTCGGCCAGGCCCGCGGTACCGGCGTTGCCCGGGGCGGCCGCCAGGGCGGTCACGACCGGGTCGGCGGCGAGGGCGAGCAGCAGGGCGTGTTCGCGGGCTCCGGACCCGATGACCAGGACGCGCACGGCCGCCGACCCTACGGGTCCGTTCCCGCCGCCACCGCCGCAGCCCGGCCCGGCGGATCGCCGGGTGTTCACCGAGGGGTCGCCGATCCGGGTGGCGGGCGACGGCGCCGCGGAGCAACGATCTCGGCCATGGAGCTCACCCGCCGTGCCGCGTTCGTGACCGCCGGTGGCCTCGCGGCCGTCGGCCTGGCCGCCTGCTCGAACGCCGGATCCGGCTCCCCCGGCTCCCCCGCCTCCGCCCCCGCCGGCAGCTCGTCGACCCCGCCCCCGGACGCGACGGTGGGCGGCCCCGCGCCGGTCGTGCCGGGTCCGGGCCCCGGTCGGGCGTCGGTGACGCTCGTCGGGCACCGCGGCGCGGCCGGGTACCGCCCCGAGCACACCGTCGCGTCGTACTCGCTCGCGGCGCGCTTCGGGGTCGACGCCGTCGACGTCGACCTCTGTCCCACCCGCGACGGCCACCTGGTCGCACGCCACGAGCCGGAGATCGGCGGGACCACGGACGTCGCCGCCCACCCCGAGTTCGCGTCGCGGCGCACCACGAAGGTCATCGACTCGACGCCCACCGAGGGCTGGTTCACCGTCGACTTCACCCTCGCCGAGCTCAAGACGCTGCGGGCGGTCGAGCGCATCCCGGAGACCCGCCCGCACAACACGCTCTACGACCGGCGCTACGAGATCCTCACGCTCGACGAGGTGCTCGACCTGCTCGACGGCCTCTCGCGCGAGCTGGGCCGACGCGTCGGAGTCCTCCCCGAGGTCAAGCACTCGACCTTCCACCGCTCGATCGGGCTGCCGGTCGAGCCGGTGCTCGTCGACACGCTGCGCCGCCGCGGGCTGGCGGCCGACCCGCACGTGATCATCCAGTCGTTCGAGACCGGCAACCTGAAGGAGCTCCGGACACAGCTCGGCTGCCCCCTGCTGCAGCTCGTCGACGCGGCGGGCGCCGCCCCCGCCGACCTCGTGGCCGCGGGCGACCGCCGCACGTACGACGACCTGGTCACCCCGGCCGGGCTGCGCGAGATCGCCGGGTACGCGACGTGGATCGGCCCGACCAAGGAACGGGTGATCACCCCCTCGGGCACGCCGACGGCGCTGCTCGCGGACGCCCGCGCCGTCGGGCTGAGGACGATGCCCTACACGTTCCGCAACGAGAACGAGTTCCTCCCCGCGCCGCTGCGGCGCGGGGAGCAGCCGGGCCGGCCCGCGCAGGGCGCCCCGAGGCCGACCTACGGCGATGCGTTCGCCGAGTACGCCCAGTACCGCGCACTCGGTGTCGAGGGGCTCTTCAGTGACAACGGTGACACCGCGATCGCGGCCTGGGTCGGCTGAACGGTCACCGACGAACGGTCGGGACCCCGTCCTCGGCCAGGACGAGCGGCAGCAGCCGGCGGTCGAGGTAGCACCACCGCCACGCCTCGCCCGGCTCGAAGGACTGCATCACCGGGTGCCCCGTCGCCTCGTGGTGGGCCGTGGCGTGCCGGTGCGGGCTGGAGTCGCAGCACGCGACGTGCCCGCAGGTCATGCACATCCGCAGGTGGGCCCAGACGTCGTAGCCGGCTTCGCGACAGTCCGGGCAGATCACACCCGGGGTATCGGGATCGACGGCCGGGGTGGGCTCGGCGGCGTGCTTGGACTCGATGAGGTGTTCACAGGCGCCCACGTCATCAGTCTAGGTGACTGTCCACCGCTGTCCCGTCGCTCCGCTCGCCCCGGCTCCACCGCTGTCCCGTCGCTCCGCTCGCCCCGGCGCAACCTCTACCCCGTCGCTCCGGCTCGGGTGATGGTCGCGTCGCGCCCCGGACCCACACCGATGGCCGAGACCCGGGCGAGGGAGAGCTCCTCGACGCGCTCGACGTAGTCCCGCGCGGCCGACGGCAGGTCGTCGAACGACCGGCAGGCCGAGAGGTCCTCGAACCAGCCGGGCATCCGCTCGTAGACCGGTGCGGCGTGGTGCAGGTCGGACTGCGTCATCGGCATGTCCTCGACCCGCTTGCCGTCGATCTCGTAGGCGACGCAGATCGGGACCTCGCGCAGGCTCGAGAGCACGTCGAGCTTGGTCAGGAAGATGTCGGTCAGGCCGTTGACCCGGGTCGCGTAGCGGGCGATCACGGCGTCGAACCAGCCGCAGCGCCTGCTGCGACCGGTGGTCACCCCGAACTCGCCGCCCTGCTTGCGCAGGTACTCGCCGTCGTCGTCGAACAGCTCGGTGGGGAACGGGCCGGACCCGACGCGGGTCGTGTACGCCTTGAGGATCCCGATGACGCGGTCGATGCGTCCCGGCCCGATGCCCGACCCCGCCGAGGCGCCGCCCGCCGTCGGGTTCGACGAGGTCACGTACGGATAGGTGCCGTGGTCGACGTCGAGCAGGGTGCCCTGCGAGCCCTCGAGCAGCACGACCTCGTCGCGGCGCAGCGCCTCGTCGAGCACGCGCGCGGTGTCGGCGATGTGCGGGCGCAGGCGCTCCGCGTAGCCGGCGTAC
>JAVXWR010000821.1:0-5119 GCA_032230725.1 Actinomycetota bacterium | reverse complement strand
GGTGGCGAGGGTCGGCCAGGAGCCGGGGTCGCCGAGCCCGTCCACCAGCACCGTGACGACCGTCCCCGCCGTGAGCGGCCGGTCCGGGACCGGCCCCGTCGCCGTGGGGGCCGCGGGCAGGGGAGCGGTGCGCAGCCGCCCCACGAGGTCGGCGACCGCGGCGCGCGGGTCCGCGCCCAACGGGCAGGTGCCGGCGGAGACGCACGCGGTCGCGAAGGCGTCGAGGCCGGCGCGGGCCGCGGCGGCGCGCTGGTCGGACTCCACCGGTTCGGTGGCGGTCGGGTCGGGGAGCGCGTCGAGCACGAGGCGGCCCTGCGCCCCCGGGTGGGCCTGGGCCCACCGCGCGAGGGTCGACGCGCCGCCGCCCACCCCGATCGCGTTGAGCTGCCGGGCCCCGATCGCCTGCCGGACCTCCTCGAGGTCGTCGGCGTCGGTCGCGGTGGTGAAGTCGGTGAGCGAGTCCTCGAGCAGCTGGGAGCACGTGCGGGCCGCGCTGCTCGCGGCCGCCGCGAGGGGGGCGAGGGCCACCGGGTCCGCGGCGCCCGGGTCGGCGTCGTCGAGGGCCGCGCGCGTGGTGGGGGTGACGCAGTCGACCGCGGTCCCGGAGCTGCCCCGTACGTCGACGCCGTAGAGCGCGCGGCCGGTGAGCAGGTCGGCCGGGCCCCGGGCGGCGAGCCGCACGGCCGCCTCGGTGCCGGTGCGCCGCCCCGGGTCGCCGAGCACCGCGATCGGCACCGTCGCCGTGGCCGGGGCGGGACCGATCGTCACCCGGGTGACGTCGACCTCGGCGGCCGACGCCGAGGACCCCGTCGCGAACCCGCCGCCCACCGGCACCGTCGCGCAGCCCATCCGCAGGTCGCGGCCACCCAGGACGGCGGGCCCGCCCAGCTCGGCGACGACCGGGGCGGTGCACTCACTGAAGGTCACCGCGGGCGTGGAGGGCTGCAGCGGCGGCAGGGCGGACGGGGGCGGCGAGGGTGCCGACGACGAGCTCGGGGGCGGGCCCGCGGGCGCGTCGCTGTTGATCGTCGCGACCGGCGGGCGCTGCGACGGGCCGACCGCGCACCCCGCGAGCGCGAGGACGGCCACGACGAGCACCGCGAGGACCGTCGCGGTCAGGTCGCGGGATCGGTCGGTGCGGGTGGGGGCGGCAACGGGCGGGTCGGTGGGAGCTCGGATGGCCGGGGCTCCTCAGCGCGGACCGGCGGGCAGGATCTCGGCGAGGTCGAAGCTGACCGGGCGCTCGAGCTGGTCGTACGTGCACGACTCCGGGTCACGGTCCGGGCGCCAGCGCACGAACTGGGTGGTGTGCCGGAACCGGTCGCCCTCGAGGTAGTCGTAGCGGACCTCGACCACCCGCTCCGGGCGCAGCGGGACGAACGAGAGGTCCTTGCCGGCGTTCCAGCGGCTCGTCTCGTTCTTGCGCGGGGTGCGCTCGCCCTGCTCGTGGGCGGCCCAGTTCCAGGGGTGGTCGTCGAAGGTCGTGACCAGTGGCTGGAGCTCGGCGAGGAGCTCCCGGCGGCGGGCCATGGTGAACGCGCCGACCACGCCGACGCTCGCCAGCGTCCCGTCGGCGGTGTGGAGCCCGAGCAGCAGCGACCCGAGCGCGTCCGGGCCGGACTTGTGCACCCGGTAGCCCGCGACGACGCAGTCCGCGGTGCGCTCGTGCTTGATCTTGCTCATGACGCGCTTGTCGGGCTGGTAGCGCAGGTCGCCCTTCTTCGCGATCAGCCCGTCGAGCCCGGCACCCTCGAAGCGCACGAACCACTCCCGGGCCTCGTCGGCGTCCGACGTCATCGGCGTGACGTGCACCGGGGCGTGCCCGGCCGGCCCGAGTGCGCCCTCCAGAACCGCCCGGCGCTCCGCGAACGGGCGGGAGGTGAGGTCGTCGTCGCCGAGGGCGAGCAGGTCGAAGACGACCATGCTCGCCGGCGTCTCGCGGGCCAGCAGGTTCACCCGCGACACGGCCGGGTGGATGCGCTGCTGCAGGGCCTCGAAGTCGAGCCCGCGCCCGTCGCCGCTCGCGACGATGATCTCGCCGTCGACCACACAGCGCGGCGGCAGGTGCTCGCGCAGCGCATCCACGACCTCGGGGAAGTAGCGGGTCATCGGCTTGGTGTTGCGGCTGCCGATCTCCACCTCGTCGCCGTCGCGGAAGACGATCGCGCGGAACCCGTCCCACTTGGGCTCGTAGTGCTGCCCCTCCGGCACGGACTTGACGGGCTTGGCCAGCATCGGCAGCACCGGCGGCATCACGGGCAGGTCCACGGCCCCAGTCTGTACCGGAGCGCGCGTCTCAGAGCACGCGCGGGGTCGTCACCGCCGCGGCGTCGAGCTCGATGCGCACCGCGGTCGGCATCGCGTCGACGGCGAAGGCCTGGCGGGCGCGGGCGAGCACCCGGCCGTCGACCTCCGCCCACACGTCGCGCACGTCGGCGTCCTCGACCAGCCAGAGCGTCATGCGCATCGCGGGCCGGCGCTCGTCGCCCACCAGTCGGACGCGGGCGCGGCTGACCCCGTCGATCGACTCCGCGTCGGTGCGCACGGCGTCCGCGATCGCCGAGTGCTCGACGGTGAGGCGCTGCCCGGGGACGTCGGAGAGCAGCACGTCGGGGCGCGGCTCGGGACGCAGCGAGCGCACGGCCCAGCTGAGTCCGACGATCAGCAGGACCACACCGACGCCCACCGCGATCCAGCGCGTCGAGGTGGCGTTGGCGCCCATCCAGGCGCCGACCTGCGGGTCGATCACCGGGCGCTGCGCCCGGTTGACCCCGAAGGTGCCCTGGCCGAGCAGCACGACGAGCACCCCGGCGGCGAGCAGCACGAGGCCCGAGAGCAGGACCAGCGTGCGGTCGTAGGCGGCGGAGCGGGCGACGGCGGCGCGGGAGCGGCGACTCACTTGACCCCCTTGGTGGCGGCGACGGACACCGACACCCGCGGGCGGCGCGCGAGCGGGAGCCGGGTGAACAGGGTGTCGATCCGCTCGCGGACGGCCGCGCGCACCGCGTCGGGCGCATCCAGGGTGCCGGCCTTGACCACGACCTTGTTCGACGACGCGACGACCGACGCGGAGACCACGTCGGCGTGCGAGCGGACCTCGTGACCGACCGCCCGCGCCAGCGAGCGCGGCGAGGTGGTGACGGTGACCTCCGGGATCGGGTCGGTGAGGCGGACGTCGTGGCGGCGGGCGGCCAGCGCGACCAGCGCGACGAGCAGCCCGACGACCGCGACCCCGGTCGCCGCGGCCGTGACCGCCGCGGACGACCAGGTGGCGGCCGCGAGGGCGGTCTGCCAGTCCGGCCACGGGACGACGAGCGGCGACGACGTGGGCGCGACCCACGCCGTGATCACCTCGAGCAGGATCAGGACCCCGACGGCAGCCACCACGAGGCCGAGCAGGGGCGAGAGGAAGCGCAGCAGGAAACGCACGGTCACTCCGTCCGACGGGTGGGGGCCGGCGGGCCGGCCGGGACGGTGAGCGCCGAGACGGTGACGTCGAGGGTCCGCACGCCGTAGCCGGTGAGGGTCTCGACGCGCTCGCGGACGTTGCCGCGCACCGCCTCGACGGTCAGTGCGATCGGCGCGGGGTAGGCGAGCGGGACCTCGAGGCGCAGGACGACCTGGTCGCCGTAGCCCGAGACGCGGGCGGTCGCGCCGGCCTCGCCGAGGCCGAGCCCCACCACCCGGCGCTGGGTGCGCATGGTGCCCTCGCTGCAGTCCGCGGCGTACTCGGCGATCCGGCGGACCACGGTGAAGGCGATCTCGAGGCTGCCGCGCTCGGCGGCGTCGTCGCCCGCGGGGGCCGGCCCGGGCGGGACGACCGGGACCGGCGTGGTGGCGTGGCTGGCGGGTTCGCTCATCGGTCGCGGCCGCGTCCGGTGAACTGGGTGAGGTCGAGCTCGCCGTCGAGCACGCGCCCGACGACCAGACCGAGGATGCCCAGGACGAGGGCGATGAAGAAGCCGACGAGACCGCCCGCGGCGGCGGCGACGCCGAGGATCAGGCCGACGAACAGGCCGACCGTGGTGGCACTCATGGATAGGACCTCCTGGCGAGGGGCGGGGTCGTGCGGGTCGAGCGTGCGTGCGGTGGTGCGGTGCGTGGGGTCCACCCCGGTCAGACCACCCGGCGGCGGCGGACCGGGCGCAACGGCGCGCGGCCGAGCCAGCGCCGCCCCGCCCGCAGGGTGCGGGGCAGGACCTGGCCGGAGACCGCGACGACCGGCGCGTCGAGGCGGGGGTCGTCGTCCGGGATCGACCACGACGGCCCGGCCCGGCCCGGCCCTGCGCCGACCGGCCCGATCGGGCCGGCGACGGCTTCGAACGGCGAGCGGCCGGCCCGGAAGGCCTCCAGACCGCGGCGGAAGGTCTCCGGGTCGCCGCCGACGTCGGGGTGGTGGCGCCGGGCGAAGGCCCGGAACCCGGCGGCGCCCGTCGTCGCGGCGTGCTCGTCCAGGGCGCTCACGGCAGGCCGCCTCCGGGCTCGACGTCGGCCACGACGACGTCCACCCGCCGCGCGCCGGTCTCGGCGGCGACGAGCGCGCGCAGCACGTCCGCCGTCGCGAGCACCGGGGCGCCGAGACGCAGGACGACACCGATGCGGGTGGGTTCGTCGCCCTCGCCGAGCGCGACCCCGACGAGGCGGCGGCCCGGCAGGTAGGTCGCGATCGACCCGAACGTGCCGCCCGAGAGCCGCACCACGTCGGGGTGCGCGAGCACCGCGTCCGCGACCCGGTCGGAGAGCGCGCCCCGGCCGGGCGCGGTCGGGTCCTGGGGTGCGGTCGCCCGGACGCCGGGTGCCCCGGCCGGTATCGAGCCGGGGGCGGTCACTCGACCCGCGAGGTCGTCGCCGGGGCGGGTTCGGCGTCGTCGTCGTCGCCGGGCATGTGGATGTCGTTGACCGCGATGTTGACCTCGATGACCTCGAGGCCCGTCATCTGCTCGACGGCCCCGATGACGTTGCGGCGCACGGCACGCGCCAGCTCGACGATCCCGGCGCCGTACTCGACGATGATGTCGAGGTCGATGGCCGCCTGCTTCTCGCCGACCTCGACCTGCACGCCCGCGGCCTGCGAGGTGCCGGTGCCGCCGGGGATGCGCTCGCGGATCGCGCCGAAGGC
>JAVXWR010000818.1:0-4712 GCA_032230725.1 Actinomycetota bacterium | reverse complement strand
CCGCGGCGGCCCGACGCGCGCTCGAGGCGGGGGCAGCGGCCGTTCAGGTGGGGACGTCTCTGCTGCGTTGCCCCGAGGCGGGGACCTCGGCCACCCACCGGGGCGCGCTCGCGGACCCGTCGTTCTCGGGGACCCTGGTCACCCGCGCCTACACCGGGCGGCCGGCCCGGGCGCTCACCACGCGGTTCGCCGTCGAGCACGGCCCGGCGGCCCCGGCGGCCTATCCCGAGGTGCACCACCTGACGCGACCGATGCGCGTGGCGGCGTCCGCCGCGGGCGACACCGACCGGGTGCACCTCTGGGCCGGCGTCCACTTCCGTCGGGCCGAGGCGAAGCCGGCGGCCGACGTCGTGCGGTCCTTCGTCTGAGCGAGGCGTCGCCCGACGGGCGGCGGAGTCGGTGCCTCGTCGGCCCTGCCCGCCCGTCCCCCTCGCCGGGGACGGGCGGGCGTCGGGCCCGCACGAGCTCTAGAAGTAGGTCTTACGGCCACCGACACCACGGCCGACGGCACCGAGGATGGTCAGCACCAGGCCGACGATCGCGAGGATCGCGCCGATCGTGTACAGGATCCCGATGCCGGTGATGACACCGACGATGATCAGGATGACGCCGAGGATGATCATGAAACTCCCTCGTTTCTCTCCGACCGGGTGGTCGGGTCTGCTTGATACCCGAGCGTGACCTCTTGAACACACAAGGACCCCACGAGATCACCGATTCAGGTGACTTCTTTGATCACGAATCGTCGCAGGTCGAGACAGACGTGACCAGAGTGGTTCCTGCTGACTCGTGGACCACCCACGGGACCACCACGGCGTGGGTGGCTCCCGGGCCCGCGACGGTCCGCGTCGAGCTGCACGACGTCACCGCTCCGGAGGGCGACCGGTTCGACTACCCGGTCGTCCATCTGCCGCGGGTGGCCGTGGCCCTCGTCGTCCGCGACCGCGGGGCCGGCGAGGAGGTGCTCATGCTGCGCACCTACCGCTACCCGGTGAACCGCTACGGCTGGGAGCTCCCGGGGGGCGGGGTCGACGACGGCGAGGAGAGCCGGGTGGCGGCCGCCCGCGAGGCCGCCGAGGAGACCGGGTGGCGCCCGCGGGGCCACAGTCGGCCGCTCATCGACTTCGAGCCCCTCCCGGGCGGCGTCTCGACGACCGTCCACGTGCACCTGTGGCGTGACGCCGAGGCGAGCGGCCGGCCCCTCGACCGGCACGAGCCCGGGCGGGCGCGCTGGGTGCCGGTGTCCGACGTCGTCCGGCTCGCCGGGGCGGGCGAGCTCCTGGGGGCCGGGACCCTCGTCGGCCTGCTGGCGTACGTGGCGGAGAGCAGGGCCACTCCCAAATAGTCGGACGTCCTACTATATTGGGGTCGCGTCGCTACGACGCCCGCCCCGAGCAGCGAGGACGATCCACTCCATGGCCCAGACGGAATCGACACCGCAGAGCGAGCTGCACGTGCCGACCAACCCGATCCGCGTGGTCACCGCGGCGAGCCTGTTCGACGGGCACGACGCGGCGATCAACATCATGCGGCGGATCCTCCAGCGCCAGGGCGCCGAGGTGATCCACCTCGGGCACGACCGATCGGTGGACGACGTGGTCTCGGCCGCCGTCGAGGAGGATGCGCACGCCGTCGCGATCAGCTCCTACCAGGGTGGGCACGTCGAGTACTTCACCTACCTGGTGGACCTGCTGCGCGAGCGCGGCGCCGGGCACGTGCGGGTCTACGGCGGGGGCGGCGGCGTCATCGTCCAGCGTGAGATCGACCAGCTCCACGCCCACGGGGTGGCACGGATCTTCTCCCCGCAGGACGGCCAGACCATGGGCCTCCCGGGGATGATCAACATGATCATCCGCGAGTGCGACGAGGACCTGGCCGCCCTGGCCCCCGACTCGTGGGAGGGGCTGTTCACCGGCGAGCGCGCGGTGGTCGCGCGCGCGGTGACGATGGCCGAGTCCGGGACGCTGCCCGCCGAGGTCCGCGAGCGGATCGACGCCGCGAACGCCGAGCGCCACGTGCCGGTGCTCGGCATCACCGGCACGGGCGGCTCCGGGAAGTCCAGCCTCACCGACGAGCTCGTCCGGCGCGCCCGCCTCGACCGCGAGGACAAGCTCGGGGTCGCCGTGCTCGCCGTCGACCCGACACGACGTCGGGGCGGCGGTGCCCTGCTCGGTGACCGCATCCGCATGAACGCCCTCGGCGGCCCGATCACGTTCCGCTCGATGGCCAACCGGAGTTCCGGCACCGCCCTGCCCGAGCGCCTCGCCGACGTCCTGGCCGTCCTGCGGGCCTCGGGGGCCGACCTCGTCGTCGTCGAGACCCCGGGCATCGGGCAGGGCGACGCGGGCATCGTCGACGTCGCCGACGTCTCGCTCTACGTCATGACCCCGGAGTTCGGCGCCGCCTCGCAGCTCGAGAAGATCGACATGCTCGACTTCGCCGACGTCGTCGCGATCAACAAGTTCGAGCGCCGTGGCGGGGAGGACGCCCGCCGCGATGTCGCCCGACAGCTGCTGCGCAACCGCGAGGCGTTCGGCTCCACGTGGGAGGACATGCCCGTCTTCGGCACGAGCGCGGCGACGTTCCACGACGAGGGCGTCACCGCGCTCTACGGCAAGCTGATCTCGCTGCTCGAGGAGCACGGCCTCGCGCCGGGTGAGGGCCGCCTGGCGATCCCCGACACCGCGGTCTCCACCTTCCGCGGCTCGGCGATCCCGGCCGAGCGCGAGCGCTACCTCGCCGACGTGGCCGCCACCGTGCGCGGCTACCACGACGAGACCGAGTCGATGGTGGCCGCCGCGCGCCGGCGGTCGGCGCTGCGCCAGGCGCGGGCGGCGCTCGGCGACCGGGACGCGGGTGAGCTGCCCGCCGTGCTCGAGGAGGCCGAGCGCGACCTGCCCCGAGAGGCCGCGGAGCTCCTGGACGGCTGGGCGCGGACCAAGGAGGACTACGCGGGCGACGAGCTCGTCGTGCACGTCCGCGACAAGGAACTGCGCACGGCGCTGACCCGCGAGACGCTCTCCGGCTCGAAGATCAACCGGGTCTCCCTGCCGCGCTACGGCGCCGACGAGGAGGTGCTGCGGTTCCTGCGCACCGAGAACCTCCCGGGACACTTCCCGTTCACCGCCGGGGTGTTCGCGTTCAAGCGCGAGGGCGAGGACCCCGCCCGCATGTTCGCCGGCGAGGGCGACCCGTTCCGCACCAACCGCCGGTTCCGGTACCTCTCGCAGGACTCGCCGGCCAAGCGGCTCTCGACGGCGTTCGACTCGGTCACCCTGTACGGCCGCGATCCCGCCACTCCCCCGGACGTCTACGGCAAGGTCGGCACCTCGGGCGTCTCGATCGCGACGCTCGACGACATGAAGGTGCTGTACTCGGGGTTCGACCTGACCTCGCCGACGACGTCGGTGTCGATGACGATCAACGGGCCGGCGCCGACGATGCTGGCCTACTTCCTCAACACCGCCATCGACCAGGTCGTGGACACCTTCGTCTCCGAGCACGGCCGGGACCCGTCGTCGGACGAGCGCGCGGACCTCGTCGCGCACGCGGTGGCGAACGTGCGCGGCACGGTGCAGGCCGACATCCTCAAGGAGGACCAGGGCCAGAACACCTGCATCTTCTCGACCGAGTTCTCGCTGCGGATGATGGCCGACATCCAGGAGTGGTTCATCGCGCACCAGGTGCGCAACTTCTACTCGGTGTCGATCTCCGGTTACCACATCGCCGAGGCCGGGGCGAACCCGATCAGCCAGCTCGCGTTCACGCTGGCGAACGGGTTCACCTACGTCGAGTCCTACCTCGCGCGCGGGATGGCCATCGACGACTTCGCCCCCAACCTGTCGTTCTTCTTCTCCAACGGCATGGACGCCGAGTACTCGGTGATCGGCCGGGTCGCGCGCCGGATCTGGGCGGTGGCGATGCGGGAGCGCTACGGCGCGAACGAGCGCTCGCAGAAGCTGAAGTACCACGTGCAGACGTCGGGGCGGTCGCTGCACGCCCAGGAGATGCAGTTCAACGACATCCGCACGACGCTGCAGGCGCTCTGCGCGCTCTACGACAACGCCAACTCGCTGCACACCAACGCCTACGACGAGGCCGTCACCACGCCGTCGCAGGCCTCGGTGCGCCGGGCGCTGGCGATCCAGCTGATCATCAACCGGGAGTGGGGCCTCTCGCTGAACGAGAACCCGCTGCAGGGCTCGTTCGTGATCGAGGAGCTGACCGACCTCGTCGAGGAGGCCGTCCTCACCGAGTTCGACCGCATCGCCGAGCGCGGTGGCGTGCTGGGCGCGATGGAGACCGGCTACCAGCGCGGGAAGATCCAGGACGAGTCGATGCTCTACGAGGGCCGCAAGCACGACGGCTCGCTGCCCATCGTCGGCGTCAACACCTTCCTCCCACCCGCGGGCGCCGAGGACCCCGAGTCGCAGAAGGAGATCGAGCTCTCCCGCGCGACCGAGGAGGAGAAGTCCTCGCAGCTCGCCCGGCTCGACGACTTCCAGGCCCGGCACGCCTCGGAGTCGATCGAGGCGATCCGGCGCCTGCAGGAGGCCGCGACGGCCGGGGAGAACGTGTTCACCGAGCTGATGAACGCCGCGCGGGTGTGCTCGCTGGGCCAGCTCACCGATGCGTTCTTCGAGGTGGGCGGGCAGTACCGGCGGTCCATGTAGGTGGCTTTGCTCACGGGCGCGGAGCGCACCTCCGCGTGT
>JAVXWR010000790.1:0-3024 GCA_032230725.1 Actinomycetota bacterium | reverse complement strand
ACCTTCGGCTTCAGCGTCTCGAGCAGGTGCCAGGCGATGGCCTCGCCCTCGCGGTCGCCGTCCGTCGCGAGGTAGAGCTCGTCGACCTCCTTGAGGGCGTCCTTGAGGTCGCTGACCGTCGACTTCTTGTCGGGCGTGACGATGTAGAGGGGCTCGAACTCGTGGTCGACGTCGACCCCGAGGCGCGCCCAGCTCTCGCCCTTGTACTTGGCGGGCACGTCCGCGGCGCCGCGCGGCAGGTCGCGGATGTGGCCCCGGCTCGACTCCACGATGTAGGAGGAGCCCAGGTAGTCGGCGATCTTGCGGGCCTTCGCGGGCGACTCGACGATCACCAGCCGACGGCGGCCGTCGCCGGACGGGGTCGCCGTCCCGTTCCCGTTCTTCCGGCCACCACCCGCGCTCTTCGCGCCGTTGCCCTTGCGCGCGGCGGACGTGCGCCCGCGCTGGGTCGGGGTGGTCTGCTCCGGCGCCTCGTCGGTCGTCGTGGTGTCGGGCGCCGTCGTGGTAGCGCTCCGTGTCGTCCTCGACCCCGTGGAACCGGCCGCTGCCTTACCCGCTGCCACCAGTCATGCCTCGTCTCGTCGCTTCGCGGAGGCCCGTCGTCGGGTGTCCCGCTCGCCGCCAGTGTGCCTCACCGCGACGTCCGTGCCATCGAGAACGTGTCGTCCCCCGCTGTCGTTACCTTGTCCACCCTGTGTCGATCGACCGATCGGTGCTGGTCACGGCCGGATCGTCGCCCCGGTCCGGGGTCCGTCATCCGGGCCACACCCCCTCCACGAGGGTCCGTGGCCGGCCTCCGACGAGCTCGGCCAGACGGCGCTGTCGGCGCTGGCCGACGATCGCGACCACGGGCTCGTCCTCGTCCCCGGCGAGGGTGGCGCCGAGGCCCGCACGCTGACACGCCGTGAGCAAGGGCTCGTGCGTCGTCCGTGCGTGCGGGTCGAGACCGAGAGTGTAAGCACGGCCGCGTCGGCTCCCGGCGGCCAGGACCCACAGCCGTAACCGCGGTCCGTCGAGCACGAGGTCGCTTGGGACGCCCAGGGAGCCGTCGGACCGGCGCCAGGCGGTGGCCAGACGGACCAGGTCGGCCCGGTACGCGCTGCGCACGACGGGCCGGCCGTCGGGGAGGCGTTCCACGTCGGCGGGCACCCCCCGTCCTCGGAACGCGCAACACAGGGCGTGGGCGCGCCATTCCACGACGGGGTCGGGGGTCACGACGGCGAGGGTGGGGGCGTCGGGCGCATCGGCCGCCGGTCGCTCGGGCTGCGACGGGGTGGTCGGCGCCTCGTCCGGCTCGACCGGGCGGCCGGGGTCGGCGCCGTCGTCGCGCACCGGGAGCTCGTCGTCGGGGATCTCGTCGATGCCTTCGTCCCACCCGTCGCGGTGGTCAACGGGCACCTGGGGGGCCCGGCCGGGCTGACGGGGCCCTCCAGGTGCCTGGTGATCAGTCGGCGGCGAGGCCGGCTCCGGCGCGGCGGGCTCGTCGGGGACCGGCGGCGGCGCGCCGAGGACGATCGCGAGCCGGGCAGCCGTCCCGCGCCCGAACAGCGTCATGACCCCACCGGCGCAGAGCACGCCCTCGAGATCGGTGACCGCGCGCGGCAGGGCGTCCGCCGAGTAGAACGACATCTGCCCCACGCCGCCGCACTGTAGAACACGCGTTCGAACGAGCGCGGGAGGTCGGGCCGCGCGCCCGGGGCCGAGCGCGACGACGAAGCGGATCTACTGCCACTGACTGCAAGCAATCCAGGGGAGCACGCCGATGGGGCTCTGCTTGCACGAGGACCGACCCCGAACGCCGCGAAGGGCACCCCCGGACGGACCGGGAGTGCCCTTCGGGTCGAGCGGACGCCGGGGTCAGACGGAGGCCGGCTCCGGGGCGTCGGTGTTCGAGTCCGCGATCGCGGTCGACCGACGCTTCGAGATGTACACCGCCACGGCGATGCCGAGGAGCGCGACGACCGCGATCGGGATGCGGACGGCCGGGTTGGCGCTCGGACCGATGGACAGCGCGACGACGGCCGGGGCGATCAGCACCGAGACCAGGTTCATGACCTTGATCAGCGGGTTGATCGACGGGCCGGCGGTGTCCTTGAACGGGTCACCGACGGTGTCACCGATGATCGTCGCCTCGTGGGCGTCCGACCCCTTGCCACCATGGTTGCCGTCCTCGACCAGCTTCTTCGCGTTGTCCCAGGCACCGCCGGAGTTCGCGAGGAAGACCGCCATGAGCGTGCCCGTGGCGATCGCGCCGCCGAGGTAGCCGGCGAGCGGACCGACCCCGAGGCCGAAGCCGACGGCGATCGGGGCGAGGATCGCGAGCAGGCCCGGCGTCGCCAGCTCCCGCAGCGCGTCCCGCGTGCAGAGGTCCACGACGCGGCCGTACTCCGGACGCCCCGTGCCCTCCATGATCCCGGGGATGGTCGCGAACTGGCGACGCACCTCGTAGACGACCGCTCCGGCCGCCCGCGACACCGCGTTGATCGCGAGGCCGGAGAACATGAACACGACCGCCGCACCGATCACGACACCGACCAGCAGGTTCGGGCTCGTGATGTTGTAGATGTCGGAGGTCAGCGTGCTGCCCACCGACTCGTAGGCCTGGCGGATGGCGTCGTTGTACGAGCCGAACAGCGCGGTCGCGGCGAGCACGGCCGTCGCGATCGCGATGCCCTTGGTGATGGCCTTCGTCGTGTTCCCCACCGCGTCGAGCTCGGTGAGGATGACGGCCGCCTTCTCGTCGACGTCCCCGGACATCTCCGCGATGCCCTGGGCGTTGTCGGAGACGGGGCCGAAGGTGTCCATGGCGACGATGACACCGACCGTGGTCAGCAGCCCGGTCCCGGCCATGGCCACCGCGAACAGCGACACGATGACCGAGCCGGAGAGCAGGAACGCGCCGTAGACCGCGGCGCCGATGACGATCGCGGTGTAGACGGCGGACTCGAACCCGACCGAGATGCCGGCCAGGATCACCGTGGCGGCACCGGTGAGCGACGAGGTGCCGACGTCCTTGACCGGCTT
>JAVXWR010000787.1:0-3033 GCA_032230725.1 Actinomycetota bacterium | reverse complement strand
ACCACGCCGAGGTCGTGGCTGACGAGCACCATCGAGGCGCCCGACTCGACCCGGACCTGGTCGAGCACCTCGAGCACCTGCGCCTGGACGGTGACGTCGAGCGCGGTCGTGGGCTCGTCGGCGATGATCAGGCGCGGCCGGTTGACCATCGCCATCGCGATCATGGCGCGCTGGCGCATGCCGCCGGAGAACTCGTGCGGGTACTGCTTCGCGCGGGCCTCCGGCTGCGGGATGTCGACCAGGGCGAGCGCGGCCACGGCGTCGGACCACGCCTCGTCCTTGGACACGTTCCCGTGCGCCCGCCGGGCCTCCGCGATCTGGCGCCCGACGGTGTGCACGGGGTTCATCGAGCTCATCGGGTCCTGGAAGATCATCGCGATCTCGGCGCCACGCAGGCCCCGCAGCGTCTCCTCCTTCGCCCCGACGAGCTCCGTGCCGTCGAAGCGGACGGAGCCGGTGACGCGGGCGGAGCCGGGCAGCAGCCGAGGCACCGCCATCAGCGACACGGACTTCCCCGATCCCGACTCCCCGACGACGCCGAGCACCTCTCCCGGCTCGACGGCGAAGCTGACGCCGCGGACGGCGTGCACCTCGCCCTCCTCGGAAGGGAACGTGACGGAGAGCCCGTCGACCTCGAGCAGGGCCATGCCGCTCACCGCCTGGTCTGGCGCGGGTCGAACGCGTCGCGCAGCCCGTCGCCGATGAAGTTGATGGTCAGGGAGATCAGCACGATCGCCACGAACGGCGCCCAGAACAGCCATGGCCGCGTCGCCAGCTGGGTGTAGTTCTGGTTGAGCACCAGCCCCAGCGAGGTGTCCGGGATCTGCACGCCGAGCCCGATGAACGACAGGGCGGCCTCGACGAGGACCGCGAGGGCCAGGGTCAGCGTGGCGTTCACGACGACGGTGCCGACCATGTTCGGCACCAGGTGCTTGGTGACGATCCGCCAGGTCGTCGCACCGCTCGCCCGCGCCGCCTCGATGAACTCACGCTGCGACAGCGAGAGGGACTCGGCGCGCGTGACGCGGGCGATCGGCATCCAGAGGAAGAAGCCGAGGACCAGACCGACGAGCCACCACGAGCCGCCGAAGCCGGCGATGAGGATCGCCGCGACCGCCTGGAGCGGCACGACCAGGAAGAGGTCGGTCACCCGGGAGACCGCGGTGTCGGTGCCGCGGCGCAGGTAGCCGGCGACGGTGCCGAGGAGCACGCCGAGGACGGTGGCGATGACGGCGGCCAGCAGGCCGATCTGCAGGGAGTACTGCGACCCTTTCATCACCAGCGAGAAGACGTCGGCGCCGACCTGGTCGGTGCCGAAGACGTGGGCCGGGCCCGGGTCCTCGTACGACCCGGCGTTCAGGTTCGTCAGCGAGTAGCCGAGGAAGGGCGGCGCGATGTAGACGAAGAGGACGAACAGCACGAGGATCGTCAGGCTCGTCATGGCGGCCTTGTGACGCACGAAGCGCCGCCGGACCAGCTGGCCCTGGGTCAGGAAGACGCTGTCCGGCTCGCCGCCGTCGGGTGGCGCCGGTGGCGGCACCTTGCCCGGATGGACGGTCCGGCCGGGCGTGACGTCCGTGGTCTCAGCCAAGGCGGATCCTCGGGTCGAGGTAGCTGTACGCGATGTCCGCGACGAGGTTGAACGCGACGACGATCGTCGCGGTGACGATCAGCCAGCCCATGAGCATGTTCGGGTCGTACTGCTGGATCGAGCGCACGAGCAGCGACCCCATGCCGTTCCAACCGAACACCTGCTCGGTGACGATCGCGCCGCCGAACACGGCGCCGAAGTTGTAGGCGAAGTAGGTCGTGACGGGCAGCAGCGCGTTGCGCAGGGCGTGCCGCAGCACCACCTGGCGCTCGGACAGGCCCTTGGCCCGGGCGGTGCGGACGTAGTCCGAGCGCATCGTCTCGAGCATCGAGGCGCGCTGGAAGCGGCTGTAGGCGGCGAAGCTGATCGCCGCGAGCGCGATGGTCGGGAGGATGTAGGCCCCGGTGAACTTGAAGAACACCTCGCCGGGGCTGCCGGTGAACCCGCCGTCGGGGGGACCCGCCGTCGTGAGCCAGCGCCCGACCCCGAGGTTGATCAGCAGCAGGTTCACCTGGATGCCGTAGACCTTGAGGATGATCGCGATGCAGAAGACCGGCATCGCGAACAGCACGAACGCGAGGGTCGTCGCGACGTAGTCGGTGATCGAGTACTGCCGCAGGGCGGCGATCGCGCCGACGCCGCAGCCGACCAGCAGCGCGAGCAGCTCCGCGATCACGACGAGGCGGATCGTCACCCACAGCGCGCTGCCGACCGCGGGGAGCACCTCGGCGCGGGCGGCGCCGAGCGCGACGCTGGTGCCCCACTGGCCGGACAGGACACCGGTCAGCCAGGTCCAGTAGCGGACCAGGATCGGCTGGTCCAGCCCGAGCGATCGGGCCGTGGCGTCGATGGTGGCCGGGGTGATGCCCGGGCGGGCCTTGAGGGCGGCGAGCGGGTCCCCGGAGCTCGCCACGGCGACATAGAGCAGGAAGGACGCGACGAGGAGCACGCCGATCGAGATCAGGACGCGCCGCACGATGTACGCGGCCACGTGTCACCTCTTTCCGTCCGCGGGGGCCGCCGGGGCCGGGATCGTCGGCCCCGGCGGGCTCGCGGTGTCTTCTTCAGTGCGGGTCAGCCGCCCTGGACGACCCACTCGTTCGCGTTGTACAGCGGACCGTAGTTCGGCTGGTAGAACACGTTGTCGATCCGGTCGGTGTAGCCGACCATGTTCGGCTGCGCGAACAGCGGGATCGACGGCAGGTCCGCCGCGATCGCCCGGTCCACGTCCTGCCACTGCTGGCGGAACCCGTTGGGGTCGAGGTTCGACACCGCCTGGTTCATGAGCGCGTCGACCTGCGGGTTCGAGTAGCTCTGCCAGTTCTGCCCGCCCTTGGTCCCGTAGATCGACTGGTGCGAGGAGATGAACGGGTCGTTGATCCAGCCGAACAGCGCGACGTCGTAGTCCCCCTGGCTGACCCGCTGGTCGAGGAAGTTCGGGT
>JAVXWR010000597.1:0-6857 GCA_032230725.1 Actinomycetota bacterium | reverse complement strand
CGACCGATGCCGACGGGGGGCAGGCATGAGCGCGCGCGTCGGGGTCATCACCTTCCCCGGGACCCTCGACGACGTCGACGCCGCCCGGGCCGTGCGCTACGCGGGCGGTGAGGCGGTGTCGCTGTGGCACCGCGACACCGACCTGCAGGGCGTGGACGCCGTCGTCGTGCCGGGCGGGTTCTCCTACGGCGACTACCTGCGCGCCGGGGCGATCGCCGCGCGCTCCCCGGTCATGGGTCCGGTCGTGGAGGCCGCCCAGCGGGGCCTGCCGGTCCTCGGGATCTGCAACGGCTTCCAGATCCTGTGCGAGGCGGGGCTCCTCCCGGGCGCCCTGGTCCGTAACTCCGGGCTGCGGTTCATCTGCCGCGAGATCCGGCTGCGCGTGGAGAACGCGACGACGGCCTGGACCACCGACCTCACGGCGGGCGCGGAGATCACCGTGCCGCTCAAGTCGGGCGAGGGCCGCTTCGTCGTCGACGACGAGACCTTCGCGCGCCTCGAGGGCGAGGGCCAGGTGGTGTTCCGCTACGCCGAGCCCGCCCCCAACGGCGCGCTGCGCGACGTCGCCGGGGTGTGTTCCGCGGACGGCCGCGTGGTGGGCCTCATGCCCCACCCGGAGCACGCCATCGACGCCCTGACCGGCCCGAGCACCGACGGGCTGGGACTCTTCACCTCGGTGCTGGCCCGGCTCACGGCAGCAGCGTGACCCGCAGCTCCCACAGGTCGGCGTAGAGCATCAGCATCCGCCCGCCGAGGTGCAGGACCAGGCCGCGCATCTCGTCGGGCCGCTCCACGTGGCCGACGACGCGGTCGACGTCCTCGAGGGTGTCGCCCACCACCTCGTCGAACGGGGCGACGTCACCGACCTCGATGCCGTCGTCCTGCTCCGGGGCCGGCGCCGGCAGCACGGGAACGATCGTGTCCCCCCGCGCGCCGGGCGCGACGGCGAGGACGACCGGACCGGCCACCCCGTCGAAGACGAGCTCGAGCATGCCCTGCGAGGGGTCGACGTACGCCGCGACGCTCGCCGGCACCCGGCCGGCGAGCTCCAGGCGATGACGACGGACCTCGACGAGCTCGCGGTCGAGGATCAGGGGGAGGGTGGCCAGTGGGTCGGGCCGGGAGGGCCCGGCGGTGTCCTCGACGGACGAGGAGGTCGCCGTGTGTGCGGCGGCGCTCCCTGGTGCCGGCGCGGAGCCGGGCACCGGATCGAGGCCGGCCCACTGGGCGCGGACGGAGGCTGCGGTCATGGCGCCATCATGGATCCGGGGTCCGACACTCACCGGCATTGACGCGACACGCCACGCGCGGACTCGCCGAGACGTCGTAGTCGAACCGCGAACGGCCACCCGTTCGGTGGACACGCTTGGTGAGTGAGATGTGCGGTCGGTGACGCACGACGAGTGACGGATCGGACACCACCTGCGGACCACTTCCGTCGTTCGAGTCGTTTGGGCCACGTTCGTCGTGGGTACGACGACGCGCGCCGCACCAGGACCATGGCGTGCGTAGGGTCGAGGACGTGACCGCGCAGGCCGCCCCCGGAACCGCTCCCGCCGGATCGACCACCTCTTCGGGTACACCCGAACCGGCTGACACCGTCGAGACCGCGGCCGCCACCCCGGAGCGCGAGCAACCGTACGCGGCGCTCGGTCTGCGCGACGAGGAGTACGCCCGCGTCCGGGAGATCCTGGGGCGGCGCCCGACCGACGCCGAGCTCGCCATGTACTCGGTGATGTGGTCCGAGCACTGCTCCTACAAGTCGAGCAAGGTCCACCTGCGCCGCTTCGGCCAGACGACGACCGAGGAGATGCGCCGCCACCTGCTCGCGGGGATCGGGGAGAACGCCGGCGTGGTCGACGTCGGCGACGGCTGGGCGGTCACCTTCAAGATCGAGTCTCACAACCACCCGTCGTACGTCGAGCCGCACCAGGGCGCCGCCACCGGTGTCGGCGGCATCGTCCGCGACATCATGGCGATGGGCGCCCGCCCAGTGGCCGTCATGGACGGGCTGCGCGTCGGCCCGCTCGATGCGCCCGACACCGCCCGCGTGCTGCCCGGCGTCGTCTCGGGGGTCGGCTTCTACGGCAACTGCCTCGGGCTGCCCAACCTCGGCGGCGAGGTCGTCTTCGACCCGACCTACGCCGGCAACCCGCTGGTCAACGCCCTCTGCGTCGGGGTGCTGCGCGTCGAGGACCTGCACCTGGCCTTCGCCTCCGGGGTCGGGAACAAGATCGTGCTCTTCGGGGCGCGCACCGGGCTCGACGGGATCGGCGGGGTGTCCGTGCTGGCCTCCGAGACCTTCACCGGTTCCGCGGGCGGTGTGGGCCACAAGAAGCTCCCGAGCGTCCAGGTCGGCGACCCGTTCGCCGAGAAGGTGCTCATCGAGTGCTGCCTCGAGCTCTACCGCGCGGGCCTCGTCGTCGGGATCCAGGACCTCGGCGGCGCGGGGCTGTCCTGCGCGACCAGCGAGCTCGCGAGCGCGGGCGACGGTGGCATGGCGATCGACCTCGACACCGTCCCGCTGCGCGCGAAGGACATGACGCCCGCCGAGATCCTCTCCTCCGAGTCGCAGGAGCGGATGTGCGCGGTCGT
Source organism: Actinomycetota bacterium (assembly GCA_032230725.1). Lineage (GTDB taxonomy): Bacteria > Actinomycetota > Actinomycetes > Mycobacteriales > Pseudonocardiaceae > Actinomycetospora. The sequence goes on along the minus strand of JAVXWR010000597.1, from coordinate 4,262 downwards.
CACCCCCGAGAACGTGGACGCCTTCATGGCCGTCTGCGAGCGCTGGGACGTCACGGCCACCGTCATCGGCGAGGTCACCGACGGGGAGAACCTGCGCATCACCGCCGGGGGCGACCTCGTCGTCGACGTCCCGCCGCGCACCGTGGCCCACGACGGGCCGGTCTACCGCCGCCCGGTCGCGCGCCCGGAGCACCAGGACGCCCTGCAGGCCGACACGACCGCGGGTCTGGGGCGGCCGACCACGCCCGCGGAGCTGGCCGGGACGATCGCCCGGCTCGCCGCCTCGCCGCAGCTCGCCTCCCGCTCCTGGGTCACCGACCAGTACGACCGCTACGTCCGGGGCAACACCACCGCCGCCACGCCCGCCGACGCGGGCGTCCTGCGCCTCGACGACGCCGGGGACCGGGGCATCGCCCTCTCCATCGACTGCAACGCGCGGTTCTGCCTGCTCGACCCCCGCGAGGGCGCGCGGCTCGCGCTCGCCGAGGCCGTCCGCAACGTCGCCGCGTCCGGGGCCCGCCCGGTCGCCGTCAGCGACTGCCTGAATTTCGGCTCCCCCGAGGACCCGGGTGTGATGTGGCAGTTCGCGGAGGCCGTCGACGGGCTCGCCCGGGGCTGCGCGCAGCTCGGGATCCCGGTCACCGGCGGCAACGTCAGCTTCTACAACCAGACCGGCACGACGGCGATCCTCCCGACCCCCGTCGTCGGGGTCCTCGGCCTCGTCGAGGACGTCCGCCGCGCCCTCCCCCACGGGTTCGGGCCCGACGGCGACGCGGTGTGGCTGCTCGGGGAGACGCGCGACGAGCTCGACGGGTCGGCCTGGGCCGGCGTCGTGCACGGCCACCTCGGCGGCCGTCCCCCGCTCTGCGACCTCGACGCCGAGGCCCGCCTCGCCGAGGTGATGGCGCGGGCCGCGACGGCCGGGCTCTTCTCCGGGGCGCACGACGTCTCCGACGGCGGGCTCGCGCAGGCGCTGGTGGAGGCGGCGGTGGTGTCGGGGCGCGGCGCGTCGGTGACGACGCCGCCGAGCGAGGGACCGCTGGACCTCGCGGCGCTGCTGTTCTCCGAGTCGGCGGCCCGCATGGTGGTGACGGTGCCGGCGGCGGCCGAGGCGGACCTCGCGCGGCTGTGCGTCGACCTCGGCCAGCCCGCGGCGCGTCTCGGCGAGGTCGGCGGCGACGTCCTCGCGATCGGCGGGGTCGACCCGCTGGACGTGGCGGAGCTGGCGACGATCTGGGCGGCGACGCTGCCCGCGGTGCTCGACGCCTGAGGCCGGCTCCTGCCTCAGCCGTCCAGCGCCGCCACGAACGCCCGCGCGAACCGCCGGTAGCCCAGCCCGTTGGGGTGCGCGAGGTCCGGCCCGAACTCCCACGGGATCACCCCGTGCGTCGAGGCCTCCACCCCCGCGAGCCGCAGCCCGGGGTGGGCCGCGACGACCTCACGCGCCACCCCGGAGAGCCGCGCCCCCGCCCGACGGACCTGCCCGCGCTTCAGGTCGGGCACGTCACCGACCAGCGATCCGGCGGGCAGCGCCGCGCACACCTGCGTGAGCAGCCGGCGGAACCGTTCGGGGTCGGTGCCCCCCGAGGCGTCGTTGGTGCCCACCTCGAGGGCGATCAGGGTGCCGGGCCCGCCGCGCAACGCCGCCTCCGGCACCCGGGGCAGCTGGTCGGTGAGCACGTCGGCCACCCCCGCCCCGCACACGCCGAGGCAGAGCACCCGGACCCGACGGCCCGTGCGGGCCTCCAGCGCGTCCGCGAGCCGCCCCGCCCACGACTGCTCCGGGTGGATCGCCCCGAGCCCCTGCGCGAGCGAGTCGCCGAGCGCGACGAGCAGCAGATCCCCGGGCGAGCGGCCCCGGCGCCGCCAGTAGGCCGCGTGGTCGGACTCCATGGTGGAGGCGGCCGCCAGACCACGCGCCCAGGCGGCGAGGACCAGCAGCAGGAACGCCCCGAGAGCGCGTCGCAGCACCGGCGCAGCCCATCACGGACGGCGGCGGCGCGCGCGGCGGTGGGGGCCTAGATTCGGGTCACCATGCCCTCACGCCGAGCCCCGCGACCCGACGAGGTCCGCAGCGCCCTGGCCGCCGTCGCCGAGTGGGTGGACGCGCGCCCCGACGGACCCACCCCCGACGACTCCGTGCCCGCCCCGCCCCGCCCGACCCGCGCCGCGGCCGTCCGCACCTCGCTCGCGGCCCTCGAGCACGTCGCGCCCGGCCGCAGCGTCGAGGTCCGGGTGCCGCCGTTCGGTGCGGTGCACTGCGTCGACGGGCCCCGCCACACCCGCGGCACCCCGCCCAACGTGGTGGAGACCGACCCGCGGACGTGGTGCGCCCTCGCGCTCGGCCGGACACGCTTCGACGACGCCGTCGCCGTCGGGGCCGTCCGGGCCTCGGGCCACCGGGCCCCGCAGGTCGGGCACTGGCTGCCCCTCGCGGACGCGGAGACCGGCGCCCAGGGCGATCCCGCGGTCCGGGACCGTGCGTGGTGATCCGTCCCCCGACGACCGTCGCCCGATCGGTGACGCTCCCACGCGCGATCTACGCCCGTATGCTCTCGGTGACCGGGGGGTGGTGACCCAGTGACGCGTCCGACGTGGGCGCCGCAGGAGGTCGACATCGACCGTCCAAGTGTGGCGCGGGTCTACGACTACTACCTGGGCGGCAGCCACAACTTCGCCGTCGACCGCGAGATGGCGCGCGAGGCCATCGCGGACTGGCCGGACCTGCCGCGGATCATGCAGGCCAACCGCGCCTTCATGCGGCGCGCCGTCCGTCACTGCGCCGCGGCGGGCATCGACCAGTTCCTCGACGTCGGGTCCGGGATCCCCACCGCCGGCAACGTCCACGAGGTCGCGCAGGCCGAGAACCCGGCGGCGCGCGTGGTCTACGTCGACATCGACCCCGTCGCCGTCGCGCACGCCCGGGCGCTGCTGGCCGACGACCCCCGCACCGGGGTCGTCCACGCCGACTTCCTGGACGTCAACGCGGTGCTCGACGCCCCGGACACCCGCGCGGTGCTCGACCTCGACCGTCCCGTCGCGCTGCTCGTCGTCGCCCTGCTGCATTTCGTCGGCGAGGAGCGCCGTCCGGGCGAGGCGCTCGCGCGCTACCGCGACGCGCTGGTGCCGGGCAGCCACCTGGTGCTGAGCCACGCCTCCGCCGACGGCGTGCCGCGGGTCGCCGACGACCACGTGGCGCTCTACCGGCGCACGGCCACGCCCATGTCGATGCGGCCCCACGACGAGGTCGTGCGCTTCTTCGACGGCTTCTCGTTGCTCGACCCCGGCGTCGTCCGCATCCCCCTCTGGCGTCCGGACGACCCGGTCCCGGACGGGGTCGAGCGCACCCCGGGCTACGCGGGCGTGGGACGTCGTGACTGACGAGAGCGCCGTCGAGGCGCTCGCCCGGGACTGGGCGGCCGAGGTCGAGGGCACCAGCTACGTGCCCATGGGGTCCGACGAGCTCGTCGAGTACCTCACCGAGATCAGCGCCGAAATCGTCGCGGCGCTGCGCCGCCACCCCACTGACACGGCCGTGGGCCTCGAGGCGGGCCGTCGGCTCGTCGCGGCCCACTTCACCGGGCCGTCGACGGTCGAGCGGACGATCGTCCTGCTCCTCACCCGGCTGCCCGAGCTGCTCGGCGACGCGGTCCGCGAGGACGTCGCCCTGCTGGCCGGGGCCCTGGCGTCGGGCTACTCGACGACGCTGCGGGACCGCACCCTCGACGAGCAGGAGGCGATCCGGCGGGCCGTGATCGTCGCGCGGCACCAGACCGAGCAGGCCCTGCACGCCAGCGAGGCGCGGTTCCGGGCGATGTTCTACGAGGCCGCGATCGGCATCGCGCTGGGTGACCTCCAGGGCCGCATCGTCGAGGTCAACCCGACGCTGACGCAGATGTTCGGCTACACCGCGCAGGAGATGCGCCGCCGGACGGTCGGCGAGCTCGCCCACCCGGACGACCTGCCGTCGGTGTGGGTGCAGTACGAGCGGCTGCTGGCCGGGGAGGTCGACAACTTCCGCGCCGAGAAGCGGTACTACCGCAAGGACGGCGAGGAGATCATCTGCAACCTGACCCTCTCGTTGGTCCGCGACGAGCACGGCGGGCCCGCCTACCAGGTGGCGATGCTCGAGGACGTCACCGAACAGCACATGCTCCAGTCCCACCTGGAGTACCAGGCCTACCACGACACCCTGACGACGCTGCCGAACCGCGCGCTGTTCGCCGACCGGATCGAGCGCATCTTCGACACCACCCCCGCGG
>JAVXWR010000697.1:0-6976 GCA_032230725.1 Actinomycetota bacterium | reverse complement strand
CTGCTGGATCGTCGAGTGGCGGACCTCGTCGATCATCTGGATCGCCTGGCCGTTGTGCAGCTCCGGGTTCGGGACCGCCTGGAACAGCATCGGCATCGACCGCGCCGCCGAGATCTCCGGCAACGGGATGATCGAGAGGAAGAGCTTCTGCCACTCCAGCCAGCGCTCCTGCACCTGACGGAACATGTTGCCGCGGATCGCACCGTCAGACGCGCCGTAGACGCGGTTGTCCTTCTCCTCCTCCATGGGGAAGTAGGACCGGAGGACCTGCTTGAGCGGGTCCTTCTTCGCGGCCTTCTTGAAGGTGTAGTCCGTACCGTACTTCATGTACGGCTCGTGGTACTGCGGCTCCCAGGAGAGTTCCTGGATTTTCTGGTGAGCCTTCGCCAAACTCTGACGGCTCATTCATCCTCCTCGATCAGGTGGGGGACCCGACGGGTGTCGGCGTCTCCGGCAGCGGCCCGATGTCCGGGCCGGTCGTGCGTCTGGTCCTTGTGCTCACCTCCTCCTCGGCGGTCTGGGTCCGTCCGGTCCGTGCTGGTCGGTCGCCAGGTGGTCCGTGTGGTCCCCCCGCGCGCCCGCTGCGGCGTCGGCGGTACCGGTCGCGGCGACGCGGGCGCGCCACTCGCGCATCGCGGTCGCGGCGACCTCGCGGACGGCCTCGGTGAGCGCCTCGGAGTCCTGCGCGAAGCGCCGGGCGGGGCTGGAGACGGCGATGCTCGCGGCGACCCGGCCGTCAGGGGCGACGATCGGCGCGCCCACGCAGCAGAAACCCTCCGCGAACTCCTCGCGGTCGATCGCGACGCCGTCGCGGCGGACGCGGGCGAGCTCGCGCGCCAGGCCCGGGGAGGTGGTGATCGTCGTGGCGGTGAAGGCGGTGCGGTCGGTCTGGGCGAGCAGCAGCTGCTCGATCTCCGCGGTCGACGCGGCGAGGGCCTTCGTCACCGCCAGCGCGTGCGCCTGGGCGACCGGGATGCGCTCGCGCAGGTCGGGGATGCGGGCCAGGCCCTGGTGGCCGCGGGCGTCGACGACGACCGTCGAGTCGCCGTCCCACCGGGCGAGGTAGGAACGCTGGCGGGTGCGCCAGTAGAGCTCGGTGACGGCGTCGGCCAGGCTCTCCGGGAGCTCGTAGCGGCTGACCGGGTCGTCCTCGCGGTGCAGCGGGCGCAAGGCCTCGCGGGCCTCGTCGAGGTCCACGACCCGGGCGACGTCGCCGTCCGGCGCGTCGTCGGTGCGCGTCGAGGCCCCGTCGAGGAGCCCGCCCCAGGCATCGCCCCACGGCGGGGCATCGCAGAGCCGGTAGGTGCCGGCGTGGCCCTCGCGGAGGGCGTAGCCCTCCTGACAGAGGGTGTTGAGGAGGTACCGCGCGGTGGCCGCACTCTTGCCGATCTCGCCGCCGAGCTCCTCGGCGGTCACGCCGCTCGCGGCGGCGCCGAGGTAGCGCAGGGCGGTCAGGGCCTCGGCGGCGGTCTTGAGGGAACGACCGGAGCCGGCGGCGCGGCTGCCCGTGCGGTCCGTCATGCGCGCCCCCTCTCCGCTCCGTCGCCGGGCGGTCACCGGCGAGCCGTGGGCAACTCAACGCCCGGGGGTCTGTGTGGTCAACATCACCGTTTGTGTGTGCAGATCCTGCACGTGGCCGCCGGACCACGGCGGTCGACCGCTCGTCGCAGGTCAGAGGCGTGCGAGCCCCTCACACAGGGGTACCGCGCGGGGTTCCGTGTCTCAGACGGAGACACCGCGAAGCAAGATCTACTGATGCTCCGGGAGCACCGGGACCGACAGCCCGGGGTCGCGGCCGAGCTGGTTGGCCCGGTTGACCGAGGCCGACCCGAAGCGGTCGCGGACCGCGTCGAGGGTGCGGTCGAGCGCGGCCGGGTCGCGGCCCGGGTCCCCGGCCCCGCGGCCGGCCAGCGCGGCCCGCGGCTCCTCCCGCGCGTCGAGGGGCAGCTCGAGCTGCTCGCGGTCGTCGCCGGAGAGGTTCGCGAGCGAGAGCCCGATCAGGGTGATGCCGCGGTCGAGGATCGTGGGCATCGCCTCGCGCAGCAGGTCGCGCGCCGCCTCGTCGATCGGCGCGGTCCGCGTCGTCGCCGCGCGCAGGGTGTGGGAGCGGGTGACGCGGGTGAAGTCGTCGAACCGCAGCCGCAGCACGACGGTGCGGCAGGTCCGGCCGCCGTCGCGCAGCCGCCGGGCGAGGCGGTCCACGATCCCGGCGAGGATGGTGTCGAGCTCCTCCGGTGAGCGCCGGCCCCGCCCGAGGGCCCGCTGCGAGCCGATGGAGCGCCGCCGTACCCCGGGGGTGACCGCGCGCGGGTCGGAGAACGTGGCGAGCCCGTGCAGGTGGCGTCCCGCGGCGGGGCCGAGCAGCGAGACGAGGGCCTGCTCGCCGAGATCGGCCACGTCGGCGACGGTGTGCGCGCCGAGGGCGTGCAGCCGCCCCGCCGTGACCTTCCCGACGCCCCAGAGCCGCTCCACCCGCAGCGGGTGCAGGAACTCGCGCTCGTGACCGGGGTCGACGACGAGCAGGCCGTCGGGCTTGGCGACCCCGCTGGCCACCTTGGCGAGGAACTTGGTGCGCGCGACCCCGACCGTGATCGGCAGGCCCACCTCGGCGAGGACCCGTCCCCGCAGCCGCGCGGCGATGTCCTTCGGCGACCCGACCAGCCGCGCGAGCCCGCCGACCTCCAGGAACGCCTCGTCGATCGAGATCCCCTCCACCAGCGGCGTCGTGTCCCGGAAGATCGCGAACACGTCCTTGCTCGCGGCGGAGTAGGCCTCCATGCGCGGCGGGACGACGACCGCGCCCGGGCAGAGGGCACGGGCCTGGCGGCCGTTCATGGCGGTGCGCACGCCCGCGCGTTTGGCCTCGTAGCTGCAGGCGAGCACCACCCCGCCGCCGACGATCACGGGGCGGCCGCGCAGGTCGGGCTCGTCGCGCTGCTCCACCGCGGCGTAGAAGGCGTCGAGGTCGGCGTGCAGGATCGTCGCTGTCGCCGAACGCGCGTCCCGCCCGATTCCCGGTCGCTCCGCTCGCCCCTGCCCGATTCCCCGTCGCTCCGCTCGCCCCTGCCCCTCGCCCCGCCCCTCGCCGGACACGAACACATGTTCGCACGGGTGTCGTCCCGTGCCCACCGGGCGATGCTCACCTAGGGTGAGGGGGCGTGACCACCCGCCTGCGGGCCAGCCGGGACTACCCCCACGACGTGGCCGACTTCGCCGTCGCGCTGGCCGACCCCGAGTTCCACCGCGCCCGGCTCGACGCGGGCGGTGGCGGTGAGGTCGAGCGCCACCGGGTCACCGGGACCGCCACCGACGGCACCGTCGAGGTCGTCGTCCGCCAGCCGGTGCCGACCGGCCAGGTGCCCCCCGCCCTCGGGCGCCTGCTCACGGGAGGCCTGGTGCTGCGGCGCACCGAGTGGTGGCGGCTGGGGCCGCGGCGCTGCGACGGGCGGGTGAAGGTCGCCGTGCCTCTCGCCCCGGTCCGGGCGGAGGGGACGATGAGCGTGGCCGCCACCGCGGGCTCGGGCTGCCGGCTCGAGGTCGACGTGGCGGTCACGGTGACCATCCCGCTGGCGGGCGCGCTGATCGAGGGCGCGGTCGCCGACGGGGTCCGCCAGCTCACCCACGTCGAGCACGACAACATCACCCACTGGCTCGACGCGCATCCGCGAGAGGAGTCCTGATGCCGGCCCGCCGCACGCGTCTGGGGCGGGGCGACCGCGTCGTCGTCACGTCCCCCTACGGGAGCCGCCTGGGCACCTACGACCTGCAGACCGGCGAGGTCTCCGACGTCGCGCCCGCGTTCCGCGCGACCTTCGTCGCCGAGCTCGACGAGTGGCTCGACGCGCACGACCTCGACCGGTTCCCCGGGTTCGCCGACACGGATCCCGGGCGGCCGGAGCCACGACGGCGCCTCACCGACACGCTGCGCATCCCCCGGCCCGGCGGGGCCCGCACCTCGTCCGGGACCCGCGCCCGGACCGGCGGGGAGCGCCCGGCGTCCCCGCGGCCGGACCCCACGGCCGCCCTCGAGGCCGGGACCCCGCCCCCGGCAGGCGGCTGGTCGGCCGACAGCGCCGACGGGTTCCGGGCGGACGCCTTCGCCGATCCGGGCCGCCGCGCCGGGCACGACGAGCCCCAGCGGGTCGGCGACCTCTGGGAGGACCTCGCCCTGCACGCGCCCGACCACGGCCTCCTGCGGCTCGCTGCGCAGGCCCGCGCCGCGGGGGCGAAGGAGGCCGACCGAGCGCTGCGCTACCGGGCCGACGGGCGGCAGGCGGTCGCGGCGGCGCTCGGCCGCGAGGTCGGCGGGCCCGGCGGCCGCCTCGGGCGCGGCAGCCGCTGGCGGATCCTCCACGGCATCGAGATGGCCGTCGGGCGCGAGACGGTGACGCTGGACCACCTGGTCATCGGGCCGCCCGGCGTGTTCGTCGTCGACGTCCGCCACGAGCCCGGCGGCAAGGTGCACGCCTCCACCGGCGGGCTCGAGATCGACGGCAAGCACGTCGACCTGGCCCGCATCCGCACCCTCGGCGAGGAGGTGCACGACCGGCTCGCCGAGGCGATCGCGCTGGCCGCGGGCTTCGAGGAGGTGCTCGACCCGCCTCCGGTGACGCCGGTGATCGCGGTCGTCGGGGCTACCATCGTGACCCACAGCCGCCCCCGCGGGGTGATCGTCGCCCGCGCCGGTGACCTCGCCCGGGCCATGCGCGCCCGCGGCGAGCGGCTCTCCGCGGCCGCCGTCGAGGAGACCTTCGCCGTCGCGCGGCGCTCGGACACGTGGACCTCGTGACCCCGCCGATCCGCGCCGCGTCCTGAGGGGTGGCCCCGACGGGCGTCCCGACGCCGACCGACCGGCGCGCCCGCGCCGCGGTGATGGCGCTCTTCGCGGTCAACGGCGCCACCTACAACTCGCTCGTGCCCCGCTTCCCCGCGCTGCGCGACGGGCTGGGCCTCTCTAACACCGAGCTCGGCACCGCGATCGCCGCGTTCCCCGGGGCGGCGCTGCTCGTCGGGGTGCTGGCCGGGCCGCTGATCGCACGGTGGGGCAGCGGGCGGGTCGCGGCCTCGGTGTCGCTGGTCGGGGCGCTCCTGCTGCCGCTGGTGGCCCTGGCACCGTCGTGGTGGGGGCTCGCCGGGGCGCTGTTCGTCCTGGGGGTCACCGACGCCTGGACCGACGCGGCGATGAACGCACACGGCCTCGTCGTCCAGGAGCGCTACGGCCGCTCGATCATCAACGGGCTCCACGCGACGTGGAGCGTCGCGGCGGTCGGCGCAGGCCTGGCCGGAGCGGCCGCGGCCGGGCTCGGGGTGCCGGTGACGGTGCACCTGGCGGTGGTCGGGGCGGTGCTGGTGGTCACGTCGGCGCTGGCGTGGCGGGCGGTGCTCCCGCCGGAGAGTGCCTCGGCGCCCGTCGCGGAGCCGGACGAGCTGGGCGTGCCCGGCGCGGGGCTGCGCGGCGTCGTGACCTCGTGGCGGACGGTCGCGCCGCTGCTCGCCGTCGCTGGGCTCATGGTGTGCTCCGGCGCGGTCGAGGACTCCTCCGCGTCGTGGGGCGCGGTCTACCTGCGCGACGACCTCGGCGCCGGGCCCTTCCTCGCGGGCCTGCCGTTCGTGGCGTTCCAGGTGTCGATGACGGTCGGGCGCATCGCGGGCGACCGCGTCGTGGACCGGTTCGGCGCGGTGCCGGTGGCGCGCACCGGCGCGCTGGTCGCCGCGGTGGCGCTGCTCGCGGCCCTGCTGCTGGCCCGGTCCGAGGTGGCGATCGTGGGGTGGGCGGTCGCCGGGCTCGGGGTGGCGACGCTCTTCCCGCTCGCGTTCGCCGCCGCCGGCGCGGTGCCGGGGGTGCGGGCGGGCGACGGGCTCGCGGTCGTCGGCTTCCTGGCCCGGCTGGGCTTCCTCGCGACCCCGCCGGTCATCGGGGCGATCGCCGACGCCTCCTCGGTCGGGACCGGACTGCTGCTCGTGCCGGTGGCCGCGCTCGGGGCCGCTGTGCTGGCACGGGCGCTGCGCCCGCGGCACCCGTCCGCCCGGCCCGCACGAGGGGACCCCTCGAGCGGCTAGAGCGGTCGGATCCTCCCCTCGCGCCGCGGGGGAGACTGGGCCACGTGACCCCCGCCGAGGCTGCCGCCGCGCTCACCGCCGTGCCGGGCGACCTGGACGCGACCGTGGCCGAGCTGCCCGGCGCCCCCGGCCACCTCGCCTGGTGGGCGGGGCCGTCGGTGCTCCCGGCGCTCGGCGGCGCAGCGCACCCGCGCGCCGACCTGCGGCTGCTCGACCTCGACGTCGCGACCATGCTGCGCAACCGCGTCCGGCGCCAGGACCTCTACCGCGCCGGGGTCTCGCGGCTGCGGCGGGTCGCGGCGGGCCTCCTGCTCGGGGAGCTCGGCCTCGCGCCGACGTGGGCTGCGGACGTGATCCTGCCGAAGGCCGACGAGGAGCGGCTCACGGCCTGGCTGCGCGCGCGGCTGGCGCTGACGTGGGTCCCCGACGACGAGCGCGTCGCCCACCGGGAGGCGGTCGCGGCGCTGCTCGGCCCGGCCGGGCTGGACTCCTCCGCCGCGCACGAGGCGGAGCAGCGCTACGTCGCGGCCGCCGGGGAGAAGGCGCCGCGCCCGGTCGGGGTGCCGTTCCGCCGGCCCTGACGAGCGCATGTCAGGAAGGGTTCGTCCTGACGTCAGGTGTCAGCGTCGGACCGTCGCTGACACGGGGGACCTACGCGTGCCGCACACACCGACGGGCCGCGGGCCGCGCCTCGAGCCGCTCGCCCGGGATGGGGCGCCCGCACACCTCGCAGACGCCGTAAGTCCCGGCGTCCAGGCGCCCGAACGCCGCGTCGACCTCGGCCAGGTCGGCCCGCGCCCGCTCGAGCAGGGCCTGCGCCTGGGCGCGGTCGTAGGCGACGGTCTGTCCCTCGGGGTCGTGCTCGTCGTCGCCGGAGCTCGCCGAGGCGGTCTCGACGATGGCCGCGACCTGCGCC
>JAVXWR010000647.1:0-17874 GCA_032230725.1 Actinomycetota bacterium | reverse complement strand
CGTGATCGCCGCCCCGGTCACCGGCAGAGCGCGCACGCACAGCTCACAGATGCGCTGCGCCGCGCGGGCGCCACCCTCGGCGAGGGCATCGGCGAGCCCCTGCTCGAAATCGGTCGGTCCACCATCGGCTGTCACGAGTACCCACTCACTGGTCTCGGCGGCCGCGCGCAGGAACCCCGCGTCACGCCGGCCGTCACGCCCAGTGTCGCGCGAACGCGGTCTCCTTGACCGGGTGCGGCGTGGGGGAGTTGTCGTCGGCGGTCGTGGCCCGGACGAACGGTCGGCAGCACCGGACGGCCCGACGATCCCGTATGGACAAGCACGGCCCGGCGACGGAGGAGCTGTGAGGGACTCCGAGCTGAAGCAGGCGGCAGGCGACCGTGGTGGGATGATGCGGTCATGGGTAAGCCACGTGAGCAGCGGCTCGGGGAGGTCTTCGTGAGCCTCGCCGACACGCTCGTCGCCGACTACGACGTGATCGACCTGCTGTACAACCTGAGCACCGCGTGCGTCGAGCTGCTGGCTGTCGACACCGCCGGGATCATGGTGACCTCCGACGGCAAGGGGTCGCTCAAGACGGTGGCCTCCTCCCACGAGCGCACCGAGCTGCTGGAGCTGTTCCAGCTCCAGAACGACGAGGGCCCCTGCCTCGACACCTTCCGCCAGGGCCGGCCCGTGACCTGCCTCGATCTGAGCCGCGAGGGAGGGCGGTGGCCCACGTTCAGCGCCCATGCCTCCAAGCGCGGCTACCGCTCGGTCCACACTCGACCGATGCGGGTCCGGGAAACGGTGATCGGCGCGCTCAACCTCTTCGGCGACCAGGCGGGCGCCGTGCCCGAGACCGATCTGTACACCGCCCAGGCTCTCGCGGACATCGCGACGATCAGCATCATCCGAGACCGCACCGCCGACACCCTGAGCCAGCTCGTCGAGCAGCTGCAGACGGCGTTGACCAGCCGGGTGACGATCGAGCAGGCCAAGGGGATGCTCGCGGAACGTCTCGGCATCGACACCGATGACGCCTTCTCGCGGCTCCGTCGCTACGCACGCAGCCACAACGAGCGCCTCACCGGCGTCGCCCAGAAGGTCCTGGACGGCTCCATCGACCCGGCGGACACCCTCACCCTGACGAGCTGACCGCCCGCCCGGGCGCCTACCTGACACTTCCCGGAAGGCAGGCCCGCCCGGAACGTGGGTGCGCCTGAGCTGATCGGAGGTGGCGAGGGGGTGGGGGACTCCGGCCGGGCCGTATGCCATGGAGCTGTCCAGGACCTTCGGCCCTGGTGTTCCGGTGTTACCTCCCCGACGATCGACGGGGCGGGTGCGCGCCCGCAGGACCGACGACGCGAGGGGCGACCATCCGGGAGAGCACACGCGAGCTCGGGCTCGACCGGTCCGGGCCCGCCACCGACGCCGTCCGTCGGACCGAGGCCCTGCGGGCCGACCGGCTGCTGCGGTCCATGATCGCGGTGTCGGACGGCCTGGACCTCGAGGAGACCCTCGCTCGGATCGTCCACGAGGCGGTCGACCTGGTCGACGCCGATTACGGCGCCCTCGGCCTGCTCGACGAGGAGGGCACGGGGCTCGCCCGCTTCGTCACCGTCGGGCTCGACGAGGTGAGCCGTGCCGCGCTCGGGCCGCTGCCGACGGGCCGCGGACTGCTCGGTGAGGTGATCCGCCACCCGGTCCCGCTGCGCCTCGAGGACCTCCGCGAACATCCCGCCTCCGTCGGGGTCCCGCCCGGACATCCGCCGATGGGTTCGTTCCTCGGCGTGCCGGTGCGGGTGCGCGACCGCGTCCTCGGCAACCTCTACCTCACCGACAAGCGCGGCGGACACTTCACCGACGACGACGAGGACGTGACGAGCGCCCTCGCCGCCGCGGCCGGGATCGCGGTCGAGAACGCCCGGTTGCACGACCGCACCCGGCGGCTGGTGGCCGAGACCCGGCTGCGGCAGCGGTGGCTGGAGGCGTCCGGGGAGATCACGACGATGCTGCTCGCCGGGGCGGACCCGGGGGAGGCGCTCGCGCTGGTCGCGCAGCGCGCCGCGGAGCTCATCGGGGCCTCCGGTGCCCTGATCACGACCCCTCCTCGCGCGACGGGCGACGACGAGCAGCCGGTGCGGGTGACGGTCGCCGTCGGCCTCGACGGGCGTTACCCCGCGGGGAGCCGGCTGCCGGTGCGGGGCATGCTGCTCGGCGCCGTCGGGCACACCGGCACCCCGCAGGTCGTCGAGGAGCTCGTGCTGCGGCGCGACATCGGCGGGGAGGGTCCCGGGCTCGCGGTGCCGATGCGCGGCGGCGAGGAGATCAGCGGCGTGCTCGTCGTCGCGGGGGCGGACCGCTGGGCGGAGTCGGTCGGCGACGAGGGCCTGTCGATCCTCGCCTCGTTCGCCGACCAAGCGGCCCTCGTCCTGCGCCACGCCGAGTCCCAGCGGGCGCGCCGCGAGCTCGACGTCGTCACCGACCGCGAGCGCATCGCCGCCGACCTCCACGACCACGTGCTGCAGCGGCTGTTCGCGCTCGGCCTCGGCCTGCAGGCCGCGCACGCCCGGCTGCCCGCCTCCGACGCCGCGCGTCGCGTGGACGAGGCGGTGGACCACATCGACGGGATCATCCGCGACATCCGGACCTCGATCTTCGACCTGCACTCCTCGCGCGGCGGTAGCCGGCTCGCGGCACGCATCCAGGCCGCTGCGACCGAGATGTCCACCGACACCGACGTCACGCCGGTCGTGCGGGTGTCCGGGGACGTCGAGGAGATGCCCGAGGACCTCGCGGTCGCGGTCGAAGCGGTCGTGCGGGAGGGCGTCAGCAACGCCCTCCGCCACGCCGCCCCCACGCAGGTCACGGTGACCGTGTCGGCGGACTCGACCCTCGCGGTCGAGGTCGCCGACGACGGCATCGGCATTCCGGAGACGGTGGCGCGCAGCGGCCTGGCCAATCTGGCCGCCCGCGCCCGCGCCCTCGGCGGGGACGCCCGCGTCGCGCGACGCCTGGTCGGGCCCGGCACACGGCTGACGTGGTGGGTGCCCCTCGATCCCACCGACCCCCCCAGCGCGGGCGGCGAGCGACGCCGATCCCCGGACACGGAAGCGAGCGGACGATGACGACGGTGTTCCTGGTCGACGACCACGAGGTGGTCCGCCGGGGCGTGGCCGACCTGCTCGGCGCGCACGAGGACCTCGAGGTCATCGGGGACGCCGGCAGCGTGTCCGAGGCGCTGGCCCGCATCCCGGCCCTGAACCCCGAGGTCGCGGTGCTGGACGTGCGGCTCCCCGACGGCAGCGGGGTGGAGCTGTGCCGGGACCTGCTGTCGCGGCTCCCCGGGCTGCGGTGCCTGATGCTCACCTCCTATACCGACGAGCAGGCGATGTTCGACGCCGTGCTGGCCGGCGCCAGCGGGTTCGTCATCAAGGACGTGCGCGGCAACGACATCGTCAACGCAGTACGCGAGGTCGGCGCCGGCCGCTCGCTGCTCGACGGCCGCGCCGCGGCGGCGTTGATGAGCCGGTTGCGCGACCGGAGCGAGGCGGTCGACCCGCTGGCCGAGCTGACCGAGAAGGAACGGGAGGTGCTGGACCACATCGGGAAGGGCATGACCAACCGGGAGATCGGCCAGCAGATGTTCCTGGCCGAGAAGACCGTGAAGAACTACGTCTCCGCGCTCCTGGCCAAGCTCGGGATGCAGCGCCGCGTGCAGGCCGCTGTCCTCGCCAACCAGGTCAAGGACCGCTCCACCGGTCGCTGAGAACGGGACCTCCGGCCCTGCCGGTGCAGCTGCCCGGGTCACCAGCCTGCACCCCGTGGCGGATAGACGCGGTGTCAGTGCCGAGACCGGGGCGCTTCCCGTCATCGGGCGATCGCACGGGAGCAGGTCGGAGGTGCCGCCCGGAGCGGACCGGGTCGGGACCGACCGGGCCCGGAGCGTGCGCGTGTTCGCGCCGGCCGACCAGACCCGCCGGCGCGTGGTGCGCTGGGCCTCGCGTCACGCGGCCCGGACCGACTCCTGCCTGCAGGTGCTCGTCGACCCCGAGGAGCGCTGCGCCGACCACACGTCCTGCGGCGGAGTCGTCGGCCTCCTGGGGCAGACCGTCCGCGATCTGGCGAGCCGTGTGCTGACGCCCCTGCGGTCCCCGTCGACCTCGCTGGTCCGGGACCTGGAGGGCGCCGCAGCCGGAGCGCGACTGCTGGTGGTGCCCCAGTCGCTCCCGCAACTGCCCGCCCTCGTCGAGATGCTCTCCGAGCCGGTCGTCGCCGTTCCCGACCTCCCCCGGCCACCCGACGACGCGCGCGTGGTGCTCGCGCTCGCCCCGTGGTCCGGCCCGGAGGTGATCGGCACGGCCTTCGAGACGGCCGCGCACTACGGGGTCGACCTGCAGGTCATCCAGGTGATGGAGCGGGCGGAGGACCGCGACGAGGCGGTGCGGACGTGCGCGGACGAGCTCGCCGCCTGGCGGCTGGTCCGGCCCGAGGTGGGCGTGGACCTGGACGTCGTCGACCGGGACCCCGTGGAGGCGCTGAGCCGGCGCATCCAGGACGCCCAGCTGGTCGTGACGGGTCGCCCGGCCCGTGGGCGGGCGCGCGAGCTGCTCGCCCCCTCGCCGGCATCGGAGCTGCTTCGCACCGCGCCGTGTCCGGTACTCGTGGTGCCGTCGCCCGGCGTTCCTCGCCCGACCTGGTGGGCCCGACCGGGCTGGGGCCTCATGCCGTGGAACGCCCCGTGGCCCGGGCTCGGGCTCGAGCCGTGACCCCGTGCGGGACAGGCCCGTCCCGAGCTCTCGCTGCGTCCCGGGGTCGGCGGACCCCCGACACCGGGCCGGGCGGCCCTGCCCGGCGCCGCCCTCCGCACCCAGGCTGATCACCGACCGCGGAGGGCCGCGGCGGAGCGGAGAGGCACACCATGACGGTCGCGCTGGGGACCACGTGCGTCGGAGCCGTGGCGCGTGACGCCGTGGTGATCGACGAAGGCGTGCCGCTCGGGGAGGCGTGGCAGGCGCTGCACGCGGACCCCGACCGGTGCGGGGTGGTCGTCCGCGGCCACCTGCCGATCGCCGTCGTGAGCGCGGGCGATCTCGCCGAGCGCTGGCCGGGCGGCGGACCGCTGTCCTCCTGGGCCCGCCCCGTCGGTGCCCTGCTGGACCGTCCGCTCGGGGTGGAGATCGTGGACGCCGCGGATCACGTGGAGCACGGTGCCCGCCGTCTGCTGGCCTCCGGGCTCCCCGCGCTGCCGGTCACTCCGGCCGAGCCCGGGGGCCCCTGGCGACTGCTGGGTCTGCGTGCCCTCGTGTCGGCGCTGCTGGACGGGTGCGTGCGACCGTGAACGCCCGGGTCGTGGCGGCTTGAGTCGCCGTCAGCACCCAGCGACGGGACCGGGTCCCGCCCCCCGCCCGCCAGGTCACCGTGTCTCGGTGAGCACCTCGTCCAGCGGGCGGCGCGGGGTCGGAGGGATCGTCCCGGCGTCTCTGGTCCGCCAGCCGATCCGCAGGGCGATCGCCGGGACGCTGGGCGCCCCGACGGCGAGGTGGCTGACCCGGCTGCGGATCTCCGGGACCTCGAAGGGCTGGGCGAAGGGGGTCACGCCCAGCCCGAGGCATTCCGCCTCGAGCAGCACCGCGCTGAGCGACTCACCGGCCCGGAGCAACGAGACCGTGTCGTCCGAAGGCGCCGCCACGAGGAGCAGCTGCGAGGAGTCCCGGACGTCGACACCGACGCGGGGACGGTCGAGGGTGCCGGCCGGCATCCACCGGATCTCGACGTCGCCGTAGGCCTCGGCCGGACTGGTGGACCGGGAGGTCGCGGGGATGCCGTCGTGCGCGCCGGCGAGGCGATGGGTCCAGTGCTGGAGCTCGGCGGCGTAGTCCAGCCGCTCCCGCTGGGCCCGGTCGGCGTCCCGGGCGGCCTCGAGGACGACGCGCCGGACGGCGCCGACGGCGAGGTGCAGCGTGCCGCCGTAGAGCCGCGCGGCGTCGGCGAGGCGCTCGATGACGCCGGGTCCGACCGCCTGCCCCGAGAACCGACGGCGGTCGGTGCGCCGGGTCGCCATGGCGGCGAACCATCGGGTGGCCCTGGCGTCGGCCCCCGGCCCGGGGCCGACGCGGATCCTGGCGAGCGGGTGCTCGGGATCGCCGTCGTCGCCGTGCCGGATCTCCGCCCCGTGGCCGGCGGCGGCCAGGGCGACCCGCAGATGGTGGAGGGCGCACCCACAGCCGAGCAGGATGCTGCGACCCTCCTCGTCGGTGGACGGCAGGCGACGCGTGCGGTCGGCGCGGAGGTCGAGCACGTCGCCGTGCAGGTGCCACCGCCAGGGCTGGGTGTTGTGCTCGGAGGGCGCGAGGACGGCGTGGGCCACGGCCCCACGCAGGGCGGCGCGGTTCGACGGGCCGCCGCCTTCTTCCGCCGGATCGCTCCTGGTCACGTCCGCCACGGTCACTCCGCCCGGTCCGTCGCACGCCGCGTCGGCCGGGGCACCGCCCGCTCCCGGACGCCGAGCCGGAGCATCGCCTGCGGCCAGAGCGCCCCACCGAGCAGGCCCCGGAGCTCCGCACGGGTGCCGGCGACCTCGAGAGGCGGCGCCACGAACGACGCGGCCAGCCCGCGCACCGTGGCGAGCAGCAGGACCTGTTGCAGCGCCTGGCCGGCCTGCAGGTGCGAGAGGGGGTGATCGAGCGTGGTCGCGAGGACGAGCACCACAGGGTCGTCGGTCCTGGCCGCCGGTCGCTCGTCGTCGGGATCACCGGACGCCCCGAAGTCCCGCAGGAGCCATCGCCCGTCCGGTCGCGCCGACCGCCGCAGCACCTCGCGGGCGAGCCCGCCGCCCCGGTCGTCGTCGGTGCCCACCCACCGGTCCCATTCGGCCCGGAACGCGTCGTCGGCCTGCTGGATCGCGTGTGCCCGTCCGGTGAGGTCCTGCAGGGCCCGGCGCCGGGCCCCGTCCTCGACGAAGACGGCCCAGGAGTGTTCGCGCTGCGCCTCGCGCCGAATCTCCTCGCGCACCCCGGCGGTCAGTCCCTGCCCGGACAGCGCGGAGCGGTCGGTCCGACGCTGCGGGATGGCGTGGGCGAGGGCCTTGTCCATCGAGGTCGCCGCGAGGGGCGCCCCGACGGTGACCCGGCCGAGGAACCACGGGTCGTCCGGGTCCGGCTGGAGCTGGAGATGGGCACGGCGGCCCTGCGCGCGGATCGCCAGGCGCACGTTGGCGATCGCGGCACCACAGGCCAGCCGTAGCTCGCGGTGGTCGGGGTCGGCGGCTGGCAGGGCCTGCTCGAGGTCGCCGTGGACCTCGACGGCCCCGTCGCGCCACCGTAGGTGCCACGGTTGGGCGTTGTGGCTCGACGGTGCGAGCGCACCCGCACCGAGGACCGCGACCACGTCGACGGGGTCGCGGGTGCTGCCCACGACCGTGCTGTGGGTGCTCATGGGGGACGCCTCTCTTCCTCGGACCACAGGTTGAGCGCCGCGCTGCGCCCCGCGCAGGGCCGCAGGGCCCCTCTGCGCGGGCCCTCGGGCCGCCCGGGACGGGACGGGGCCCAATGACTCACCGCTTCGAGCCCTTTCGCCCCTACCGCCCTCGAACGCGGCGACCGACGCTGCGGCACACCCGCAGGTGGGCCGGACGGACCCGCGCGGAAATCGGGAGGCATCGTGGTGACCACGCGAGGGACGCGCGTCGGCGCCGGGACGTGGACGCCCGCGGAACTCGGCGTGCTGCTCCGGGCCGTGGAGCCCGTCGCGGGCCCCGCGTCGCCGGCGGGCGCGGTGACCGTGCGCGACCGGGTCGTCGAGGTCGTGCCGCTTCACGCGCCGACCGACGTCCCCCCCGGGCACTCGGCGCTCGTGGCGGCCGGGCGGCTGGTGGCGGGGCTCGAGATCGCGATCCGCAGCCTCGGCTGGGATCCCCGGCGGGACGTCGCCGAGGACGCGCACACCGTCACGCTCGTCGCGGCGCGCCGGCGTCCGGCGATCCCCCCGGTCCTGGCCCGCCACCGGATCGATCGGCGCCTCCGCGAGGGCCTCCCGCACGGCCGGGGGAGACCGGAACCCTCCCAGGTCGTCGACGTGGCGCGCGGGGCGTCGACGACGCGGGCCTGGTGCGTGCTGGCGAACGGACCCACGCACGACGGTGCCCCGGTCTGGCACGCTCCGGGGACCAGGATCCCGGAGGCCGAGGCCGTCGACCTGCCCTGGGCCCTGGACCCGGTGCTCGCGGTGTGCACCCCCGACGACGCGCCGCGCGACCAGGTCGCGGCCGGCATCGCGGCCCACCGCGCCGTCGTCGCGGCCGGGCTGCGCGGCCTGCGGGCCGACGTCCACACCGAGGCGCTCGACGACGCCGGGAACCGCGCCGCCTGGGGGCGCCGCCTCGACCCACGGGCCGGGCGGGTCCAGGCCCTCGTGCACCTCCATCCCTGAACGAGGCGGTGGTCCGGCGGGTCCCGGTGAACCCGGGACCTGCGCCCCTGCCCCCCGGGGATGGGCCCCGCCACCCTCGGGGGCATGACCGCGGACGTCCGCGGCCGACCTCGGGAGGACCCATGACCGAGCAGGTCACCACCGTCGTGTGCGGGATCGACGACTCGCCCGGCGCCCCGGCCCCGCTGCCCGCCGGGCCCGTTGCATGACGTCCACGAGCCCGATGAGCTCACCGGCCGGTGTGCGGGAGACGCACACTGCCGTGCTGTGGTTCCTCGGCGACCGGGTGCACAAGCTCAAGAAGCCAGTCGACCTCGGCTTCTGCGACTTCACGACGGTGGACGCCCGTCGGGAGGCCTGCGAGCGCGAGGTGACGCTCAACTCCCGTCTGAGCCCGGAGGCCTACCTCGGCGTGGAGACGCTGCTCGACCCCGACGGCGTGGTCGCGGACCACTTCGTGCTCATGCGCCGGATGCCGGCCGAGCGCAGCCTGGGCGCGCTGGTGCGCGCCGGCACACGCGTCGACGACGAGCTGCGGGCCGTCGCCCGACGGCTGGCCGATTTCCACTCGCTGGCGCGCCACGGGCCGGAGGTGGCCCGCGAGGGCCGCGTCGGGGCCCTGACCGGACGCTGGCGGGGCGTGCTCGACGGCCTGCGCCGGCACACCGGGCAGGTGCTCGATCCCCACGACGTCGCACGGGTCGCCGATCTGGCGACGCGCTTCCTCGCCGGTCGCGAGGCCCTGTTCGACGCACGGTGTGCGGCTGGACGGGTCGTCGACGGGCACGGGGACCTGCTCGCGGACGACGTGTTCTGTCTCCGGATGGGGCCGGTCCTGCTCGACTGTCTCGAGTTCGACGACCGACTGCGCTATCTCGACACCCTCGACGACGCCGGGTTCCTGGCGATGGATCTCGAACACCACGGCGGCGCCGCCCTGGGGGACCGCTTCCTCCAGCTGTACGGCGAGTTCTCCGGAGACCGCTGGCCCGTCGCCCTGGCCCACCACTACCGCGCCTATCGGGCCGCGACGCGCGCCGCGGTGGCGTGCGTGCGGGTCGACCAGGGCGGTCCGGGGGCCGAGGAGGCGCGCGACCTGCTCGCCCTGGCCCGGCGACACCTCGAGGCGGGTCAGGTCCGGTTGATCCTCGTGGGCGGCCTGCCCGGGACGGGCAAGTCGACGGTGGCCGACGGACTCGCCGATCACCTCGGCGCCGTGGTGATCTCCAGCGACCCGCTGCGCAAGGAGCTCGCCGGACTGACACCCACCGAGCCCGCCGAGGCCGGCTACGGCGAGGGCCTCTACCGCGCCGAACAGAAGGCCGCCACCTACGCGGCGATGCGCGCCCGGGCGGCCGACCTCCTGGCGCGGGGCGAGTCGGTGGTCCTGGACGCGTCGTGGACGAACGCCGAGGAGCGCGCTCAGGCGACCGCGCTCGCCGCCGAGGCGCACGCCGAGCTCACGTGCCTCGAGTGCCGCGCGCCGCGGGAGATCACCGAGCCCCGGATCCGCAACCGGCGGGGGTCCGCCTCGGACGCCACCCCCCTGGTGGGCGCGGTGATGTCCCTGGACGCCGACCCGTGGCCCGAGGCCACCGTGATCGACACCGTCGGGCCGGCCGAGTCCTCCATCGACCTCGCGGTCGAGGAGGTCCACACCCCGCACCGGCACGCCGGCTGGACCGTCGTCGGACGGTGACCCGCCGACCAACGGCCACCGATCAGGGCCCGAAGGGCCCGGGCGCATGCCCGTCTTCCGCGGTCACACTCGGGTCGCATCACGACGAGAGGAGCAGGAGATGGACGACGAACGCAGGGTGGTCGACTTCGCGGGCGTGGCGACCGGGACCGTCGACGACGACGGCTGGGTCAGCGACTTCGCGGGGGTGCGCTTCGGCGTGCTCACGAAGGACGACGTCATCGACTTCGCCGGGGTCCGCGTCGGCGCCCCCGCGGAGCTGTGACCGCGGGAGGGTTGCTGTCGGGCGAGCCCCGACCGCTCGTCGGGGTCGGGGACGCCGCCGCGACCCCTTCGAGCAGCAGCGTCCCGACGCCTCGGCCGGGACGACGGACGGCCGGATCCGGGCCCAGCGGCCCTACGACGGCGAGGCGGACCCGGCGAGGCTCGATGCGCCGATACCGCACGCGAGGAGACACTCCATGAGCACCGAGACCATCAGCACGTCGACCGCGTCCACCCCGTCGCCGCAGATCGTCCACCAGCCCACCTCGGGAGCGGTGGTCGTCGGCCTGGACGGGTCCGAAGGCAGCCGGGGCGCGCTCGAGGTCGCCTGCGACGAGGCGCAGCTGCGCGGCCTGCCCATCGCTGCCGCGATGGCCTGGACGCCGCCCGAGGTGTGGGTCACCCCCTATCCGATGGTCCCCTCGGCGCAGGACATGCACGCCGCCGCCATCGACCTCGCGACGACGGAGATCCGTGAGGTCCTCGCGGCCCGCTCACGACGAGGTGCCTCGACCCCTGTTGTGGAGCTGGTGGCCGCGTCCGGGCCGGCCGCGGTCGTCCTCGAGCGGCTCTCCGCCGGGGCCACCATGCTCGTGGTCGGTCACCGGGGCCGCGGTGCCGTGGCCAGCCGGCTCATCGGCTCGGTGGGGCTGAGCACCGTGGTGCACGCGCGCTGCAGCGTCCTGATCGTGCGGGCGCCGCACGAGGGGCGCGCCGGCGCGGACGAGCACGAGAGCCACGCCACCTGATCCACACCCGGTCAGAAGGAGAACCATGTCCACGGGGTCGACGCCGGCCGGCATCGAGGTCTCGTTCGATCACCTCGGTGGTGCACCTCGGTCCGTGGCAGGGCCGCCACGGCCGAAGGCCCTCCGCCGACACGGTCCTTCGGGCGACCGCCGGCTCAGCGTCCACCGCTGCGATCAGGTGCGATAGGACCCCCGGTACTCCGCGGCGGCAGCGGGCCCGGCGGGCGACTCGCCGGGGAGCTTCAGGACGAACCGGGTGAGAGCGGTCTGGAACTCGGGGTCGCCGAAGTCCCGGTGGATGGCCGCGAGCTCGGTGGCCGAGGTCGCGACCTGGTCGAGCCGGCTCGGCGGTGGCGGCGGGCTCAGCCGCTGCTGCGCGGCCAGGGAGGTGTACCGGCGGGCCACGTCGAGGGCCCACTCTCCCAGGTCCGTGGCATCGAGCCCGCCGGGGGCGACCTCGTCGACCAGCCCCATCCGCTCGGCCTGCTGGGGGCTGACCGGCAGGCACTCGGTGAGCAGCGCGTGCCGGGTGTCCGCGTCCGGAACCCGCTGACGGAGGGTCCAGGTGTGGTGCTCGGAGCCGTGCAGCCCGCCCATGCCGACGTAGTGCGGGTTGAGGTTGACGGTCGGGTCGGCGATGACGTGGTCGCCGCAGAGGGCGAGGAACGCACCACCCGCACCGGCGTCCCCGTCGACCAGCATGATCACCCGCTTCCCCGCACGACGTAGGTCGAAGAAGCGCTCGCAGACCTGGTTGATGGCGCGGATGTTGTCCCGGGCTTCCCGCTCCATGGCGGCACCGAGATCCGGGTCGGCCCCGTAGATGTGGTTGAGGTGGATGCCGTTGCCGAACGGGTCGCGGCCCCCTCCGCGGAAGAGGACGGTGCTCACCCGCGGGTCGTCGAGGACCGCACCGAGGGCGGCGTGGACCCGGCGGCAGAACCCGGTCGACCAGGCCCCGTTGTAGGCACCCGCCGTGACCACGGCCGTGGCCTCGTCGGGGAACTCGACCCGCACGGGACGGAAGGTGCGCCCGGACGCGGCGGACTTCACCGTCGGGGCCGTGCCTCGACGGACCCACCAGGAGGCCGGGAGCTTGAACGTCCTCCGGTCCGCGGTGCCGGGGCTCTTGAGACAGCCGATCCAGACGCTGACGCGGTGACCGTCGCGCACCGGGCCGACTGCGACCCTGATGGCGCTGTCGGGCAGGACCTCCACCACCTCGCCGGGTTCGGCCCCGCGGGGGGCCGGGCCGCCGTGGTGCACGTCGTAGACGTAGGTCTCGGTGCCGAGCAGTTCGACCAGCACGCCGGGGGCGCCGTCGCGGGCGGCCGCGAGCCGCACGATCTCCTCGGCGGGGAGTGTCCAGTCGAACCCGACGTCCTTCTGCTTCACGGGGTTGTTCCACGTACCGAGGACCGAGGGCCGGTCGTGGTCCACCGCAGCCGCGCGCAGATCGCCGGTCAGCAGCGTCTCCAGCCCGCGCAGGGTCGCGGCCCGATGCAGCCGGGAGTAGAGCCAGCTCTTGGTCAGCGCCGGGTCGTCCGGGTAGCGCATCGTCTCCGACGCCAGGACCGGGCCCTCGTCCCACCCCTCGTCCGCCCACAGCAGGGTGTGGCCGGCGAACCGGTCCCCGCGCAGGCGCGCCCAGTCGATGGAGGACGGTCCGCGGTCACCGAGACGACCGGGATGGTTGATGACGACCCTGCCGTACAGCTCGACCGGCACCCGCTTGGTCAGGGTCGGGGCGACCGCGAGGTCCGGCGAGAGCTCGCGGTACGCCGCGAGCATGTCGTCGGGCCCCGCCGGGGCACGGAAGCACACCTGCGCCCCGAGATCGCGGAGTCGGGTGTAGGCGGCCATGGTCATGCCGCCGAACCCGTCGGCGAACAACAGGACCCGCTGGTCGGTGCCGGGCACAGGCGGTCTCCTTCTGCGGGGCGGGGTTCCGACTGCCGGGGAGGAATTGCCGCGCGAACGTCGGCGATGGCGTTCGCGTGCTGGTGTGTGAACTGCGGGACCGTGGCCGTGAAGAATGGTCGACCGATCCGCAGAGACGGCAGGATTCTCCCCGGATGTATGCTCGGGAATGGCTCGGTGCGCCACCGATCGGACATCGATGGAGATCGGCCATCAGATCTCGCGCGCTCGCCTCTCCTGCGTCGTCCGAACTGCTCGGCTGGCTCCGACTCGCTGGTCATGGCACACCACGCCGCCTGCGGTGTCAAACCTCCATTCGGCGCTGACGGTTCTCGATCTCCGCGACGTCCGAGTCCGGAGGACGGAAAGCCTGCGTCCGCACGGCGGACGACCCACTCATGCCTACGACGTTCGCGACAGCGCGACGAAAGACCGGAAATGACCGGGTCCCGGGAACGCCGGTACCCCCTCACCGTTCCCGAGCAGGGATGCTCCCGATCCAGGGGGATCGCGCCGCCGATCGCCGCGACTTTCATGGGAAGCAACTCCACCGTGGACCACACGCGAGGGCCGACCGTCACCCGCTGAGACCCACGTCACTCCTGGTGGGGCCGATCCTGCTCGGCGGTGAGCGGCAGGGTCGCCCTGAGGGTGGTGCCGTGCCCGTCGAGGCTGGTGATCGCCAGGGTTCCGTCAGCGGCGTCGACACGATCGAGCAGCCCGAGCAGCCCAGTGCCCCGGGCCGGGTCCGCGCCCCCCACGCCGCCGTCGAGGGCCGCCCCACCCTCACCCTGACGGCCGGCGACGGCTTCCTCATCCCGCCTCGCATCAGGCACAACGCCACCGGCCTCGGTCCGGGGACGGGCCAGATGCTGTCGACCTACATCGTCGAGATCGGCGAGCCGATCTCCGCCACCAGCTGACGTGCACGGCACACCCACCATGGAGGTGGTCGAGATGACCCGGACGATCGTTCTCGTCCACGGCGCCTTCGCCGACTCGGCGAGCTGGGAGGGCGTGATCGAGCGGCTCCCGGACGACGGTGGTCGGGTGATCGCGTTCGCGAACCCGCTGCGCGGCCTCGCCACGGACGCCGCCGCCCTGACCGATCTGCTCAGGAGCCTCGAGGGACCGGTGGTCCTGGGAGCTGGTTCGTGTTCGGGGAGCTCGACCACAACATCCCGGCGGGGGCGCACCGGATCACGGCCGAGCGCGCCGGCGCTCGACGCACGCACGAGGTCCCCGGCGCCTCGTACGTCGTGGGGGTCTCGCATCCGGCCGAGGTCACAGCAGTGCTGCTCGAGGCGGCGGATCGCGCCACCACGACGACGTGAGCGAGTCGAGCGACGACGCGCCAGGTGATGGCCACGTGATCAGCGCGGCTGGATCTCGCCCATCGGTCCGAAGCCGTCGTGGGGGGTGTCGATGTACAGGATCTGCGGCTGCGCCGACACGAGGTCGGGTGCGGCGGCGAAGAACTTCTTGACGTACGGCTGGGCGACGTGGGTCGCGCCGGCCTCGGCGTCTCGGAACCCCTCGATACAGACGAACTCGTTCTCGTCGGTGAGGCTGCGGGAGAACTTGAAGAAGAGGCAGCCGTCCTCAGCGTTGACGTCCCTGGCGTAGGAGTCGGCGAGGGCCAGCCAGTCGTCCATCTTCTCGGGCCGGATCGGCATGACGATGTTGATGACGATCACGGGGCGCTCCTCGGGCGACGACGTCGGCGCGGCCATCGTCGTCAGGTGGTCCGGCGGCCGTCAACGCCGGACCGTCGCCGAGGTCCGTCCCGATCCCGGCCCCGGCTTCCCCCAGTGCGATCGCACGGTGTGGAGTGGGCGCCGTGACGACGTCGTTGTGCTCCCCGCCCGCCGCGCCGCTGTCCGGGCGCGTCGCATGAGGGGCGCCGAGGCGCTGGTCAGCTCCCTGGTCGGGGCGGGCGTCGATGTGTGCTTCATGAACCCCGGCACCTCCGAGATGCACTTCGTGCAGGCGCTGGACTCGGTCCCGGAGATGCGCGGGGTGCTGACCCTGTTCGAGGGCGTCGCGACGGGGGCCGCGGACGCCCACGCCCGTATCACCGGTCGGCCTGCCGCGGTCCTGTTGCACCTGGGGCCGGGGCTCGGCAACGGCATCGCGAACCTGCACAACGCCCGCCGGGCCCGGACCCCGCTGCTGCTGGTGGTGGGCGCACACGCCACCGACCACGTGCGCCACGACGCGCCCTTGCAGTCCGACATCACCGCGCTGGCGCGGACGGTGTCGGGATGGGTCCACACCTCCGGGGACGTCCGCGACGTGGCCGACGACGCGATGCGCGCGGTGGCGGCGACCTCGGAGCACGGCGGCCAGGTCGCGACCCTGGTGCTGCCGGCGGACGTGTCCTGGTCGGAGGGCGGCGCGCTCGCCCCCGCGCTCCCGGCCACCTCGTCGTTCCCGCCGGCGCCGGGCCGGGTGGCGGCAGCTGCGGCGGCGGTGCGCGAGCCCGGTGCGGTGATCCTGCTGGGCGGGCCGGCCCTGACCGTGGACGCGATGGACGCCGCCGGGCGGATCGCCGCCGCGACCGGGACCCGGCTGCTGCTGGAGACGTTCCCGCGGCGCTGGGACACCGGCGCCGGTCGCCCGCGGGTAGGGAAGCTGGCCTACTTCGCCGAGGAGGCCATCGCGCAGCTCGACGGGGCGTCGTCGCTGGTGCTGGCCGGGGCCCGCTCCCCGGTGTCGTTCTTCGGCTACCCGGGGGTGCCCGGCGACCTGGTGCCCGAGGGGTGTGCGGTGGTCGGGCTGGCCGACCCGGCGTCCGACGTCGCTGCAGCGCTGACCGAGCTGGCGGCCGAGGTGGCCCCGGACGCGGTGGCCGAGCCGGCCCCGCGGGACGCCCCCGAGCCCGCGCCCGGACCGCTGGACGTGCAGTCGCTCTGCGCCGCGGTCGCCGCAACGCTGCCCGAGGACGCGATCGTCGTCGACGAGTCGCTCACCGCCTCGGCCGTGCTCGCCCCGGCGCTGCAGACCGCCGCCCCGCACACGCAGCTCGCGCTGACCGGCGGGGCGATCGGGCAGGGTCCGCCCGCGGCGCTGGGGGCGGCGGTCGCGGCCCCGGAGCGCCCGGTCGTCGCGGTGCAGGCCGACGGCAGCGCGCTCTACACCCTCCAGGCGCTGTGGTCCCAGGCCCGCGAGCAGCTCGACGTGACGACCGTGCTGATCAACAACTCGGCGTACGCGATCCTGCGGGTCGAGATGGCTCGCACCGGGGCCGGGGCCGCCGCCCACTCGGAGCGGGCCGGACGGATGTTGACCCTGACCGATCCCACCCCGGACTTCGTGTCCTTGGCGACCGGGTACGGGGTACCGGCACGGCGGGTGGAGACCACCGAGGACCTGCTCGACGCGCTGTGGTGGGCGCAGGGCGAGCCGGGCCCGCACCTGATCGAGGCAATCGTGCCGGCCGTGGCGTAGGCGCCCGTTCGCCCGGGGAACTCCACTCCACCAGCGAGATCACCGCCTCCGGCGAGAGCCTGCCGCGCCACGGGCTCGTCCTCTCCCGGTAGCCGGTCTCAGCTGTCGCGCCCGGCCGCTCCCGTCGTGAGGTCTCGACGTCCGGGGACGAGTCGGTCGGGTGCGGCCGGTCGAACGCGCCCCCGCCCTGGTCGTGGTGACCGGCATCGTGCGCGTCACGCAGGCCCGGGACCAGGTCGAATCAGTCCCTTCCCTACCGCTGGTACACGCATTCCTATTCGATCGCAGGAACTGAGGCGAGAACGGCCCTGTTCGTGCTGCGAAGGTGGTCCAGGAGCACATCCAAAGTTGTCTCGAGATGATCCGACGAGCCGGTGACCCGCAGCATCTGCACGCCGCCTTGTATACCGGTGATTAAAGCGACCGCTAACCGTTCGGCGTCGAGGTCTGGCGCGATCTCGCCACTGGTCTGCATCTCTCGCACGCCCGCCGCGATGAACTCCTGCCATCGGGCCAACAAGGACTGCGACACCTCTGCCGCTCCCGGGGTACTCCCGACGGCGTTCATCAGTGTTCCCAACGGGCAATTGGCGCCCTGGACGCGGTAACGCGCGAGGACGGAAGCGCGCCAGCGTTCCCACGCCGACCAGGACCGCAGCGCTCCGAGGTGTGGTTGCTGATCCTCGAGGACTTGGTCGGCCTCGTGTCGGGCCACCGCGAGGAGCAGTTCCTCCTTGCCGCCGGGGAAGTAGTGGAACAGCTGACCACGACTGGTGCCGGTGATCACCTGAACGTCTTCCAAGGTCATCGTCCCGGGTTCATCGCTACGTAGATGGCTGGCCGCGCCCTCGATGATGCGATTGCGTGTGGCCATGCCCTTCGCCGTGAGCTTCACGACTCCAGTGTCCCACTTCTGGCCCGCGTGGTCCAACAGCGTGCCGTCCTGGCGGGCGGGCCGCAGTCGTTGACATGCGCCCTCACATGGCGCGAGATCGCCGATTCCCGAGCGTTGTGCTGCTCGTCCGGCCCCCGAGGCGGCAGGGCGCGGTGCGGCACGACCAAGAATTGGACTTGCGGGTCCAAAAAATGGTCTTTACCTTGGCTGGCGCGAACGGTCAGCAGGGCTCGTCGCCGGCGACTACGGCGTAGAGGTCTGCCGCTGCCGCCGCGATTCACCCAGTCGGCGAAACCGCAGACGTCCGAGCTCCAACGCGAGAGAAGCCACTCCTGTGCCTGCCAACGACAACGACTCTCTGGTCCGCGACTTCGTCGAGACCTTCAGCAGCAAGAACGCCGATGCACTGGGCCCGTTCATGACCGACGACATCTCGTTCTTGGCCTACGGCGACAGCGAAGTCACCGGGAAGGACGCCGTGATCG
>JAVXWR010000646.1:0-2554 GCA_032230725.1 Actinomycetota bacterium | reverse complement strand
GTCGACCTCCTGCGCGGGCTCGGTCCCGTGACCGTCACCTCCCGGCCGACCACGACCGAGGACGTCCACTTCACCCTCCCCAAGGAAGTGAGCTGACAATGGGTTTCCCCCTGCGCCAGAGCATCCGGCTCGGCACCTACCTGATGCAGCAGCGACTCCGCGGGAAGAAGAAGTTCCCCATCCTCGTCGAGCTCGAGCCGCTGTTCGCCTGCAACCTCAAGTGCGCGGGCTGCGGGAAGATCGCCCAGCCCGCGTCGCTGCTCAAGCAGCGGATGCCGGTCGAGCAGGCGGTCGGCGCGATCGAGGAGGCCGGCGCGCCGATGGTCTCCATCGCCGGCGGCGAGCCGTTGATGCACCCGCAGATCGACGAGATCGTCCGGCAGCTGCTCGACCGCAACAAGATCGTCTTCCTGTGCACGAACGCGCTGCTGCTGCCGAAGCACCTCCACAAGTTCGCGCCGCACCGCAACTTCGCGTGGATGGTGCACATCGACGGGCTGCGCGAGCGCCACGACGCCTCGGTGCGCAAGGTCGGCGGGTTCGACGCCGCGGTCGCGGCGATCAAGCAGGCGCAGGCGGCGGGCTTCAAGGTCTACACGAACACCACGTTCTTCGACACGGACACCCCGCAGGACGTCATCGACGTCCTCGACTACCTCAACGACGACCTCGGCGTCGACAACATGCAGATCTCGCCCGCATACGCCTACGAGCGGGCGCCCGACCAGGAGCACTGGCTCGGCGTCGACCAGACCCGCGAGCTCTTCCGCAAGGCCTTCGCCGACGGGCGCCGCGCGAAGTGGCGGCTCAACCACTCGCCGCTGTTCCTCGACTTCCTCGAGGGCAAGAAGGAGTTCGACTGCACCGCCTGGGCGATCCCGTCCTACTCCCTGCTGGGCTGGCAGAAGCCCTGCTACCTGCTCGACGACGGGTACGTGTCGACCTACCGCGAGCTGATCGAGGAGACCGACTGGGAGTCGTACGGACGAGGCCGCAACGCCAAGTGCGAGAACTGCATGGCCCACTGCGGGTACGAGCCGTCGGCCGTCTTCGCCACGATGGGATCGCTGCGGGAGTCGATCCGGGCCGCGACGGACACCGTGGGTGCTCGCTGACCACGATGGACGCCGTGAGATGCGTGTGAGATCGGGGGGCCTCACCACGGCCAGTCATCGGGCTCGCTACGGTCGGACGCGACCGGTACCCGGCCGAGAGGCGGCGCACCTTGGCGCACCACCACGGTACGACGATCCACCTGCCGCACTGGCGGGAGATGGTCCGGCACGCCGTGGTGCCGCTCTGCGAGTCGATCCTCGTCCCGCTCGGGCTCTTCGCGCTGCTGCTGCACACCGCGGGCTTCGACGCCGGCCTCTGGGCCGCGCTGGGGTGGTCGGCGCTCGCGGTCCTGGCGCGCCTGCTGTGGCGCCGGGCGCTGCCGGCGATCCTCCTGATCTCCACGGCGATCCTGGTGGTGCGCACGGTGATCGGGCTCTGGACCGGCAGCGCGCTGGTCTACTTCCTGGAGCCCTCCGCGCAGAACTTCATCTTCGCGGCCGCGCTGCTGGTGACGCTGTTCGGCGGCGGGCGCCCGCTGCTGGCCCGGCTCGCGGACGACTTCGTGGCGTTCCCGGAGGCGCTGACCTCGCGTCCGAAGGTCCAGCAGTTCTTCCGGCGCGTGTCGCTGCTGTGGGCGCTGGTGTTCCTCGTGAACGGCGCCACCACGCTCCTGGCGCTGGCGGTGGCGACCGTCGAGGCCTACCTGGTGGTCGCGACCGCGGGGTCGTTCGCGCTGGTGGGCGTGGGGATCGCCATCTCGCTGTGGTGGTTCCGGAAGTCGCTGGCCGGCGAGGGCGTGCGGCTGCGTTGGGGCCCGGCGGTCGCTCAGTAGCTGCGCACGCCGACGGTCCGGGCCGCCAGGCCGGCCAGGGCGCCGTCGAGGTCCCGCCCCGAGAACGCCCGCGCCGCGGCGGCCAGGGACTCCCGGCGTGCCGGCTCGTCGCGCAGGTCGGCGACGGCCGCGGTGACGTCCGCGGGCCGCGGGCAGACGACGGCCAGGCCGGCCCGCGCGAGCGCCGCCGCACCGGCGCGGCCGTGGCCGGGCACCGGGGTCGCGAAGAGCACCGGGCGCCCGACGGCGAGCGCCTCGTTGGCGATCATGCCGCCGCCGGTGGTGAGCACGACGTCGGCCGCGGCCATCTCCGCGGGCACGGCGTCGGTCCAGCCCAGCGCCCGCAGCCGCGGGTCGCGCCGGGACGCGAGGCGGGCGCGCAGGGCGTCGTTGCGCCCGCACAGCACCACGGCCCGGACCCTCTCGCCCGCCTCCAGCACCGCGTCGACGGCCTGCTCGAGCGCACCGAAGCCCAGCGA
Source organism: Actinomycetota bacterium (assembly GCA_032230725.1). Lineage (GTDB taxonomy): Bacteria > Actinomycetota > Actinomycetes > Mycobacteriales > Pseudonocardiaceae > Actinomycetospora. The sequence goes on along the minus strand of JAVXWR010000646.1, from coordinate 187 downwards.
GCCGCCGGTGACGAGCACGGTGAGCCCCTCGCCCGCGGGCGCGGCGCCCGGGACGAACCGCGGGTCGACCGCCGGCGGCACCACGCGGACGTCCGTGGCGCCGAGCCGGCGCGCGGCCGCGGCGGCCTCGTCGAGCATCACCCACGTCTCGTCGACGTCGGGCCAGACCCAGAACGGGTGCACCGCC
>JAVXWR010000628.1:0-2590 GCA_032230725.1 Actinomycetota bacterium | reverse complement strand
CTACGCGCGCGAAAGTGCCGTTCGCTCGATCGGAACTGCCTACCGCGCCCCGAGGGGAAGGACCTGGCGCCCGTAGGTCGAGTTCGTGACGAGCGCGAACGAGGTGTACCAGGCCGCGAGCGCGGCGAGGATGCCGAGGATGCCGCCGACGGTCGCGAGCGAGGACGCCCCGAGCAGCGTCCCGAGCACCAAGGCCAGGAACGTCAGGAACAGGAACAGGAACACCGCGATCAGCCCGACGTTCGTGCGCAGCGAGGCGATGAACATGTAGAGCGTGAAGATCGCCCAGCCGAGCAGGAAGAGGCCGGTGGCGGTCTTGGTGCTCGCCTCCGGCAGGGCCGGCTCGACGAACTGGACGAAGGTCGCGAACGACATCCAGAACGCCCCGTAGGAGACGAACGCGGTCGCGCCGAAGGTGTTGGCGTTGCGGAACTCGAACAGGCCGGCGATGAGCTGCGCCACCCCGCCGTAGAACAACGCGAGCGGCAGGACCGACTTCTCGAGGCTCTCCGGAGCGATCCCCGCGTTGAACAGACTCAGCAGGAAGGTCGTGAGCGCGAAGGCCGCGAGGCCCAGTGGAGCTGGGTCGGCGAGGCCCTTGGTGGGGCTGGCCGGAGCGGGCGAGCCCGCATTCTCGACGTTGTGCGGGTCATTGACGGTCGTCGACATCGACGTCCTCTCCCTTGAGGTGCAAAAGTGTCCGCGGGGACACTTCCCGATCATGGCTCGCATCACACCGATCTCACTGCGGAGATCGTCTCGGGGGGCGACCGTCGCAGCGATGGGGCAGGGTGGCACTAGGCCGCTCGGCCTACCTAGAGTGTGTGACCGTGATCACAATTATTGGCACGACCGGGGTCGGGTCAGGTCGCGCGACGGGCGATCCCGGCCACGAAGGCGGCCTGTCCGGCGTGCTGGATGTCGTCGTCGACGACGCTGATGATGCGGACCCCGCGGGTCACGGGCGGGTCCCAGTGGTCGTCGATCACCTCGTCGAGGTCGGCGTCCGAGAGCGTGCGCAGGTAGGCCACCGTCCGCTCGTGCACGGCGTCGTAGTAGCCGGTCAGCAGCGCGGGGTCCGCCACGTGCACGGCGGCCACCTGCGCCGAGGTGTGCGCGAAGCCCATCGAGGACGGGTCGAGGTCGAAGCCGAAGCGGTCGGCCCAGCTCTGTCCACCCCCCTCCTGGCCATCGGTGTACGCCTGCTCGGCGCCCGCCAGCTCGGCGAGGTGGTCGTCCTGCACGCGCGTCAGGTGCCAGACGAGCCAGCCGACCGGGTTGGCCTCGGCGTCGAGACGCAGGTTGAGCGCCTTCTCGTCCAGCCCCTCCACCGCCCGGTGGACGTCGCTGCGGACCCGGCCGAAGGCGTCGACCAGGACGTCGATGCTGTTCACGCGGAACTCCTCCTCGCGAGGGGACGTGTCTCGGCGGGCGGAGTACCCCGTGTCGGTCGCCGGCACGGGGCCGACCGGATGGTCCGGTGACACGGACTCCTGCTCACGGGCGCGGAGCGCACCTCCGACGCCGGGCGAACCCGATGCCGCCGAGCACCGCCAGCCCGAGCTCCGCGACGGCGAGCAGCACCAGCCCCGGTCCCGGACCGGTGACGCCCGAGGACAGCCCGGGGTGCAGCGCGCCGGGGCCCCGCGCCGCGCCGACGATCGCCAGCGCCGTCGTCACCTGCACGCCCAGCGCGCCGGGGAACGCGAGCCACGGGGTGACGCGCTCGGTGCCGAGCACGAGGTCGACCACCGGGAGCAGCGTGAGCACCACGAACAACCCGAGCCCGACGAGCGTCGGCCCCTCGGCCAGCTCGACCGCGGTCCAGTCGTGCCCGGTCGCGCCGTGCAGCAGGGGGAGGAAGAGTCCGACGAGGCCGGCGAGGCAGAGCGCGACGGCCGTCCACGGCCGCGTCGTCGGGCTGCACGTCGCGATCAGGAAGCGGGCACGCCACCGCAGACCCCGCGTGCCGGGAACGACGAAGCGCTCGCGCGGGACCTGCTCGAGGGGCACCTGCGGCGGGCGCGCACGGTGCTGATCGGGGGGACCGTCCGGAGCGGACTCGTCCCGGGCGAACTCTCCGGCCGACATGGGCCCACCCCTTCCACCACGGCAGGTGCGGCATCCCGCGCCCGCCGATCCCACTCACCTGCCCAGCGGCTACCCCGGGCCCGGGGAGATCACGCAGGCCACACGCGACGTCACACCAGGTGCCCCGAGGGCGAGCGGAACCACGGCATCAGCACGAGGCGCTCGGGTGATGGAGACCCGCTGTGACCATCACCGGACGGCGCAACCATCGGAGATCCGGCCACGCTCCGCTACCGTTCGCGTATGGGCGAGCTGGATCGGTCCGGGCGGGTCCTCGTCGCGGGCTCGGGGGGGTTGGTGGGGTCCGCGGTGGTGCGGGCGCTCGAGGGGGCGGGGTTCTCCGACGTGGTCGGGGCGCGGTCGGCGCAGGTGGATCTGCGGGATGCGTCGGCGGCGCGGGAGTTCGTGGGTTCGGTGGCGCCGGTGGCGGTGGTGGATGCGGCGGCGCGGGTCGGGGGGATCGCGGCGAACGCGGCGCGGCCGGTGGAGTTCCTGCACG
>JAVXWR010000619.1:0-21033 GCA_032230725.1 Actinomycetota bacterium | reverse complement strand
GGGGTCGACGCGGGCCCCGTAGTGGGCGTCGACGACGAGCTCGGCGAGGTGGTGATCGGCGCTCGCGGTGTCCTTGTACTCCCAGATCCCGATCAGGCGCGCCGGGCCGTCGCCGAGCCCGGACGCGTCGTCGAGGAAGGAGACGGCCGTGGCGACGGGCAGCGTCGCGACCGGCCCGGGGTGGCGGTCGAGCAGCGCGACCCAGAGGGTGTCCACGAAGTCGCGCACCGCGGTGCGCTCGGCCGTGGTCCAGTCGCCCCAGAAGGTGGCGATCCGCGAGAGCACCGTGTGCAGGTCGACGCGGTCGTCGCTCACCACCGCGCGCAACAGCCACGGGGTGAGCGCGCGGACGTCGTCCGGCGCGCCGATCGTCTCGCCGAGCCCGAGGACGAGGGCCAGCGGATCGATCTCCGCCACCACGACCGGCCCCTGACGGGGAGTGAGGCTCTCGAGGACCTCGCGGGCCTGGTGCGCGACGAAGGCGGCCTCCACCTGCCACAGCGCCGCCGCGACCTCCGCATCCACGAGGCAATTCTCTGGGCTGACAAGGGGACACGCGCCACTGATCGGGCGCATTCTACTCAATGGTGTCACTCTTCGTGTTCTTGCGTACGGCCGACCGATGAACGACGTCGCGCTCGTCCGGGGACCCGGGTGCGCACTCCCACCTCCACCGTCGGGCACACCACACCCGCCGGACTCGCCGCCGGGTGGTGGCGCACAGTGAGGGGGTGAGTACGAGCCGAACCGACGGGGACATGGGCACGGAGGTCAAGACCACGGCAGGCGTGGTGCGTGGTCGCGCGGGGCGTGGCGTGCACGTCTGGCGGGGCATCCGGTACGCGGCGCCGCCGGTCGGGCCCCGGCGCCTCCGGGCCCCCGAGCCGCCGGAGCGGTGGGAGGGCGTCCGTGACGCGACCGAGTTCGGGCCGGTGCCGCCCCAGGAGCGGATCGGTGAGTTCGTCGGCGCCGGCCGCCACACCCCGATGGACGAGGACTGCCTGACCCTGAACGTCGTGGCGCCCTCGGCGCCGACCGACCGTCCGGTGATGGTCTGGTTCTACGGCGGGGCGTTCGTCCTCGGGGCCGCCTCCGCGCCCACGTACCGCGGGTACGGGCTCGTCCGCACCGGCGACGTCGTCTACGTCAGCGTCAACTACCGGCTGGGCGCGCTCGGCTACCTGGACTTCTCGTCGTTCGCCACGCCCGAGCGACCACTCGACGGGAACCTCGGCCTGCGCGACCAGCTCGCCGCGCTGCGCTGGGTGCAGGAGAACATCGCGGCCTTCGGCGGTGACCCGGACAACGTGACGATCTTCGGGGAGTCCGCCGGCGCCATCTCGGTCACCACGTTGATGACGATGCCCGCCGCCCGGGGGCTGTTCCACCGGGCCATCGCGGAGAGCTCCGCGCCCGGCGTCGCCTGGTCCACCGAGCGCGCGTCCGGGTGGGCCCGGCAGTACCTGCGGGAACTGGCCGGGATCCACGGCATCCCGGTGCCCGGGACCGGCCGCGAGCCGCTGCCCGCCGCGACCGCGGCCCGCCTGCTCGACACCGCGTCGACCGACGACCTGATCGCCGCCTCCAGGCGGATGCGCCACGCCGCCGACGACACGCCGGGGATCCTGCTCACCGCCCCCACCGTGGACGGCGACCTGTTGCCCGAGGCGCCCCTCGACGCCTTCGAGGCGGGCCGCAGCCACCCCGTCCCACTGATCATCGGCACCAACGACACCGAGGGGCGGTTCTTCGAGATCCCCGGGCTGCGGCTCGACCTGCTGGTGTCCGACGAGCGCGCGGACGCCCTGTTCGCCGCGACCCAGCCCGAGCTGAGCGAGCAGGTCCTCGCCGCCTACCGCGGCACGCCCCACCGCAAGGACCTCGGCGGCGACTACATGTTCTGGTACCCGTCGGTGCAGGTCATGGAGGCCCACGCCGCGTCGGGGAACCCGGTCTACGCCTACCGCTACGACCTCGCGCCCCGGCTGCTGCGCTGGCTGGGCCTGCGTGCCACCCACGCCACCGAGCTCTACTCGGTGTTCGGGATGGCGGACTCGCGCGTCGGGAAGATCCTGACGATCCTCGGTGGCCGACGGGCGCTGCGCGCGGCGTCGGCGCGGATGCAGCGCGCGTGGACCTCGTTCGCCCACGGCGGGGCGCCCGACGGGTTCTGGCCGCGGTACACGGCGGACTCCCGGCTGACGCGGATCGTCGACGTCACCGACCGCGTCGAGAGCGACCCGCGCCGGGAGCGCCGGCTCGCGTGGCAGGGGTTCCGCGGCTACCGCTGAGCGACGGCCCCGTTCCGAGCGAAGGGCACCTTCAGTCGAATAGATCGGCCAGGGGCGCCCCTCGCCGGAACGCCCCGCGGGCCCGCCCGTCCGGGGTGCTGCCAGGGTGGGCGGCGTGGACGAGGGACGACCGCTGGGGGCCGACGACGTGGCGGCCCTCCTCGCCGCGGGCGAGCCCGTCGAGGACGCCGACCTGACCGGTCTGGACCTGCGCGCGCTGCTCGCCGACCATCGCGACCCGGTGCTGCGGCGCTGCTCGGCCACCGAGCCGGACCTGCACGGCGCCGACCTCACCGGAATGACCCTCGACGCGTGCCGCTTCCCCGGCGCCGACCTGCGCGGGGCCACCCTCGACAGCGCCCGGGTCCGCCGCGGCTCGCTGGTCGGCGCGGAGCTCGTCGACGCCGACCTGACCGACGCGGTCTTCGAGGCCACCGACCTCTCCCGGATCCGGCTCACCGGGGCGCTGCTCACCGAGACCCGCTTCACCGACTGTCGCATGATCGGCGCCGACCTCTCCGGCCTGCGCGGGCTCGCCGTCACCTACCGGCTCGACGGCTCGAACCTCGGCCTCGCCAACCTGCAGGACGTGGCGTGGCGGGCGGTGACCCTGCGCGGCCTGGACCTCTCGGAGGCCGACCTGCGGGGCGCCGACCTGCGCGACGCCACGCTGCTCGACTGCACCCTGCGCGACGTCGACCTCGCCCACACCCGCCTGGCCGGCGCCGACCTCCGCGGAGCCGACCTCGGCGAGCTCACCGAGGACGCGCCACGCACGTTGCGCGGGGCGATCGTCAGCGAGGCCCAGGCCGCCGACGTGTGCCGCGCGCTGGGCCTCGTCGTCTCCTGAACGACTCGAGGCGCGGGTGCTTGACCTGGCACTTGTTTTTTGCAAGTGTAATCGTCGACAGCCGGAGCCCCGAGAGGAACCCTCATGCCTCAGATGTTCGTCAACCTGCCGGTCACCGACCTGGACCGCGCGAAGGCCTTCTACACGGCCGTCGGATTCACCATCAACCCGAAGTTCACGGACCACAACGCGGCCTGCGTCGTCGTCGAGGACGGCCACAACTACTTCATGATCCTGACCCGTGAGTTCTTCCAGACCATGACCGAGCTGCCGATCGGCGACGCGGCGGTGAGTCCCTCCGCATCGACCACGATCTTCCTCGAGAGCCGGGAGGCGGTCGACGCCACGGTGGCCGCGGGCGTCGCGGCGGGCGGCGCGGAGCCGGGTGCCCCCGCGGACTACGGCTTCATGTACCAGCGGCCGCTCACCGACCCCGACGGCAACGTCATCGACTTCGGCTGGATGGACCCGGTCGCCGCCGAGCAGGGCCCCGAGGCCTTCGCGAGTCAGCTGGGCTGAGGGCTGAGTTCCGATGGCTCCGCGGGAGTACGGCCAGTACGACGGCGTCACGCGGGCCCTGGAGCTCGTGGGCGAACGCTGGGCGATGCTCATCGTCCGCGACCTGCTCGTCGGGCCGCGCCGCAACGGCGAGCTGGCCGCGGGGCTCCCCCGCATCCCGAGCAACATCCTGGCTGCCCGGCTCAAGGAACTGCAGGCCGCAGGAGTCATCCGCCGGGCGCCGCGCTCGCGCATCATCATCTACGAGCTCACCCCCTACGGCCGCGAGCTCGAGCCCGTCGTCCTCGCGCTGGGCGCCTGGGGCTTCAAGGCCCTGGGCGATCCGCGGGAGGAGCAGATCATCACGCCCGACGCGTTGACCATGGCCCTGCGCACCGCTTTCCGGCCGCAGGTGGCGGCGTCCCTGCCGGCGACCGCCTACGCGGCGCACCTGGGTCCCGCCGAGCTGCTCATCCGGGTACAGGGCGCCACCCTCGACGTGACGCGCGGGGACGGAGCGGTCGACCTCGCCTTCGCCACGGGTCCGGGCATCCACCGCGTCATCTCCGGCAAGCTCGCGCCGGACCGCGCGATCTCGACCGGTGTGGTCGAGGTGCTGCGCGGACCCGGCGACCTCCTGGACCGTTTCGCGAGCACCTTCCACCTCGCCGCCTGAGGTGGCCTGGGGCCATCTAGTGGGCGGCGGCCTCCGACCCCGACGAGGACTCCGACCCGGAACCGGCGGACCCGGCCTGACCCCGGCGCAGGCGGCGGAGCACGTACAACGTGATGACCGCGGACACGACCGTCACCACGGCGAAGACGATCCCGAGGACGAGTTCGTCGATCACCAGGATGAAGACGACGGTGACGAACAGGGAGAGGATCGTGCCGATGGTGCCGATCCCGACGTTGAGCTTCAGCTCGCTCTGCTTCTCCGGCGAGCTGTCCGGCAGCGCGGCGGGGTTGCGGGCCTGGGAGGGGTCCATGGCGGAATAGATACCCGACCGGGAGTCGTCCGTCACTGCCACCCGCCGAACGTCACCGGCCCGACGTCACCGGTTCGTCCCCGCCGACCCGTCCGGGGTCCTTCGGGCGAATCCGGAGGCCCGGCTGACGGGACGCTCGACCGCCGCGCGCACCGCCTCGGCCGAACCGACCACGCGGACGCTCGTGCGGGCCCGCGTCACCGCGGTGTAGAGCAGCTCCCGGGTGAGCAGTGGCGACTCCGGGGGCGGCAGCAGCACGCTGACCCGGGCGTACTGGCTGCCCTGCGCACGGTGGACGGTCATGGCGTGGACCGTCTGGACGCCGCCGAGCAGGGCGGGCGAGCGCTGCAGCGGGGTGCCCCCGCGGCTGAACACCGCCACCGGGCGCGTCCCGCCGCCGGGCGCGGGGAGCTCGACGACGACGCCGGTGTCGCCGTTGTAGAGCCCGAGGTCGTAGTCGTTCGCCGTGACGAGCAGCGGCCGGCCGGGCCACCACTCGGCGCCGGCCGCGCGGTCGGGGTCGACCAGGACGTCGCCGTCCTCGTCGGCGCGGTCGAGCCAGCGCTCGACCTGCACAGCCCATCGGGCGACGCCGTAGGGCCCGCGCCGGTGCGCGCAGAGCAGCCGGTGCTCCTCGGCCTGCTCGAGCGCCGTCACCGCGTCCCCGGCACGGGCCGCGATCGCGACCTCCCGCGCGCCGCCGACGATCTCCTCGCGCAGCCCCTCCAGGCCGGCGGGCTCCCGCTCGGTCAGCGTCGCGGCGTCGTCGTACTCCACGAACTCCAGCGACGGCGCGCTGCGCAGGCACTCCAGGGCGGCGTCGGCGTCCCCGGCGCGGATCGCGGCGGCGAGGGCGGCGATGTCGGCGTTGTTGCGGTAGTTCCGCTCGAGCCGCACGACCCCGTTCGGCCCGGGTCGAGCGGTGCACCCGACCGCGTCGAGCGCGGTGTCCACGGCCTCGGAGCGGGCCTGTGCGCCCGACCCGAGGTCGGGGGCGGAGACGAGGTCGCCCAGCACCGCGCCGGCCTCGACGGACGCGAGCTGGTCGGGGTCGCCGACGAACACCACCCGCGCGTCGTCGCGGACCGCCTCGAGCAGCCGCGCCATGAGGGTCAGCGACACCATCGAGGTCTCGTCGACGACGACCACGTCGTGCGGCAACCGTCGGTGCCGGTCGTGGCGGAAGCGCGAGGACGTGTCCGCCCGCGATCCCAGCAGCCGGTGGATCGTCGAGGCCTCGGGACGGCCGACGCGCTCCCGGTCGGCCTCGGGCAGGTGCTCCTCGCCGATGGCCTCGCCGAGCCGCGCGGCGGCCTTGCCGGTGGGCGCCGCGAGGGCGATCCGCAGGCCCGGGTCCTGGTCGCGCAGCACGGCGAGCAGCCGCGCCACCGTCGTCGTCTTGCCCGTCCCGGGTCCGCCCGCGACGACGGCGGTCCAGCGCAGGGTCGCGACGGCGCAAGCTAGGCGCTGGTGGTCGTCGGCGCCGACCTCGGCGAAGAGCCGGTCGAGGGCGGCGCGCAGCCGCGCGTGGTCCACGGCCGGGGGCGGCGCGACGACGCGCGCGGTCAGGTCGGCGCGGACCTGGTCCTCCTGGCGGCGGTAGCGGTCGAGCCAGAGCAGGCCGTCGTCGAGGCGCAGTGGGCCGCCGGGCCGGGTCAGGGGGCTCGCGGCGAGGGCCGCCTCCCACGCCGCGGGCTCGGGCCAGTCGAGGTCGTCGGTCGGGACGAGGGCGTCGTCCTCGCCGAGGACCCGGCGGTCGACGTCGGCGAGCTCCAGGCACACCGATCCCGAGCGCAGCGCACGCACGGTGAGCGCCGCGGCCAGCAGGACCTGGTCGTCGGACTCCCCGCCGAGGCGCCCGAGCCGCCGGGCCACGGCGACGTCGGCGGGGGCGAGGACGCCGCGCGCGCCGAACGCGGCGAGCACCCCGGTGGCCCGGACGGCGAAGCGCAGTCCTCCGTCCTCGGACGCGAACTCCGGGAGGTCCGACACGCTCACGAGGACCTCCCGGCGAGCAGGTCGGACAGGGCGACGAGCAGCGCGGGCGGCGGCGACCAGCGGAAGACCCCGCACGTGGTGCCCTCGACGACGGGCGTGTCCGGCCCGCACATCCCGCGCAGGAACAGGTAGGCGACCCCGCCGAGGTGCGTCGCCGGGTCGTAGCCGGGGAGCCGCCAGCGCAGGAACCGGTGCAGCGCGACCCCGTACAGCAGCGCCTGCAGCGGGTAGTGCGCCCGGATCATGGCCGTGGTCATCTGCGCGGGCCCGTAGTGCGCGCTGGTCAGGGGCTCGCCGACCGATCCGTCCAGCGGGCTCGGCCCGAGCCAGTTCGTCTTGTGGTCGACGATCACGAACCGGCCGTCCGGTGCCCGCAGGACGGCGTCGATGCTGCCGGTGAGGTAGCCGCGCAGCACCTGGCCGGACAGCGTCTCCAGGGCCTCGGGGTAGCCGGCCAGCGGGTCGTCGGCGGGCAGGTGGGTGCGCACCAGCGCCGCGGCGAGCCCGAGGGTGACCGCCTCTGCCGTCTCCGCCGCGCGGTCGCCGCCCGCCAGCGGCAGCTCGAAGTCCAGCTCGGTGAGCCGGTCGAGCGGCGCGATGTCGGCGTAGGCCCAGGGCACGCTCCCGGCCGGCCGGTCGACCGGGGTGCGCACCACGGGCTCCAGCGCGGCGGCGAGCCCGGTAGCGGTCACCCCGGCGAGCGGGCGGCGGGCCAGCTGCTCGGCGGCCGTCGCGGCGAGGGCGGCCCCGAGGTCGGCGCCGGCGGTGTCGACGGTCTCCAGCACGGCGTGCACGAGGACCCCGAACGCCGCCCCGAACGGCAGGTCGGCCATCGGCGAGGGCAGGGCCGCGGTGTCCGGCGCCGGGTCGACCTCGAGGTCGGCCTCGTCGGTGACGGTCGACTCCTCGGGCTCCGACGTCGCGGCCTCGGGGAGCCCGGGGTGCACGGCGTGGGCATCCGCGGTGAGCGAGGAGTACGACGAGCGCCGCCACGCCAGGTCCAGCTCCCGGTCGAAGCGGGCGACGTCGAGGCGGCCGTGCTCGACGGCGGTCGGCACGTGGTTCAGCGCCGACCGCGGCTCGACCGCCTCCACGGCGAGCTCCGGGGAGACGAGCGCGGCGAGCTCGGCCCGGACCGTCGTGTCGTCTGTGATCGTGACGAAGCTGTCCGGCTCGAAGCCGGGAGCCCGCCCCCGCGAGCGCAGCATCCGGTTGAGCGCCGACGACGCGGTCTGCGACGAGGGCGCCCACCACGCCACCACCTGACCCTGCGCGCGGGTGAGCGCCACGTAGAGCAGCCGCAGGTCCTCGCCGTCGTCCTCGCGGCGCTGCGCGGCGCAGTGGTCGTTCCAGGCCGGGTCCGTCGGTCCCCCGACGGCCCGGACCCGCCGGCCCGCCGCGTCGTGGTGGAGCACCTCGCGCGGCTCGCCCGGCACCCACCGGTCCCACCCGAACGGCACGTAGACCACCGGGAACTCCAGGCCCTTGCACTTGTGCACGGTGAGGACCTGCACGGCGTCGTCGTCGGACTCCAGCCGCCGCGTCCGTTCGGGCCGCGCCTCGCCGCGCCGGCCCTCGCTCTCGACGATCCGCAGGCGCAGCCACTCCGCGAGCGCGACGACCCCGAGCCGCTGCGCCGCGCCCTCGGCGTGCAGCACCTGGCCGACGTGGCGGACGTCGGTGAGCAGCCGCTCGCCACCGCGGGTCGTGAGTACCCGGCGGACCAGGTCGTGGCGCACCGAGGCCGCTTCGAGCATCGCGGCCACCCCGCGGTCGCGCAGCACCGCGCCCCACCGGCGCAGGTCCTCGCCGACCTCGGCCAGCACGCCGTCCGGGTCGGCGTCGAGCTCGGCGGCGCGCCGCCCGACGAAGCAGGTCAGCGCCGCGGCCCGCACGCGGGTGGCCCGGCCGGGCTGCTCGATCGCCTCCAGCAGCGTCAGCCACTCGCGGGCGGCGTCGGTGGCGAACACGCTCGCGGCGCCGGCCAGGACCGCGGGGACGCCGGCCTGCGCGAGCGCGTCGCGCACCAGGTCGGCCTGGGCGTTGGTGCGGACGAGCACCGCGACGTCGCCCGGGCCGAGCGGCCGCCCCTCCCACGTCGAGTCCGCGGCGAGCAGTGCGCTGACGTCGGCCGTGAGGTCCTCCGCGACGCGGGCCCGGGCCGGGCCGATCTCGGGGAGCCCGGTCCGCCAGTTGGCCCGCAGGCCGGCCCGCGGCACGACCCGCAGCCGGAACGGCGTGCCGTCGGGGGCCCCGGCGAGGCGCGCGCCGGCGTGTGCGGCCTCGACGGGGTGCACGACGATGCGCGGGTCGCCGAGCGCCGCCCCGCCGAACACCGTGTCGAGGGCGGCGAGCAGGCCGGCGTCGCTGCGGTGGTTGGTGGCGAGGGTGGCGCGGGCCCCGGCGCGCTCCGCCGCGGCCAGGTAGGAGACGACGTCGGCGCCGCGGAACGCGTAGATCGCCTGCTTCGGGTCGCCGATCACGGTCAGCGTGGCGTGCCCGTGGAAGGCGACCCGCAGGATGTCCCACTGGACCGGGTCGGTGTCCTGGAACTCGTCGACGAGCACCACCCGATAGCGGTGCCGCAGCCGGGCGCACGCGGCCTCGCCGAGTCGCGGGTCGACCAGCGCCGCGTGCAGCCGGGTGAGCATGTCGTCGAAGGTGTAGAGGCGCCGCGTGCGCTTGCGCCGGTCGACCTCCTCGCGCACCGCCACCGCGAACCGCGCGCGGGCGTCCGCCTCGCCGTCGGTGGCGCCCCGGTCCGGGGCGATGACCGCGGTCGGGTCGCCGACGGCGGCGCGGCCGAGCGCGAGCGCGGTCGCCCTGTCGAACGGCGGCTCGGGCGCGGAGTCCGGGGCGTAGGCGCGGACGTAGAAGTCGTCGACGACCTCGGTGACCACGTCGTCGATCTGCTCGACGAACCGGGCGTCCGCGTCGGTGTCCCCCGCCACGCCCAGCCCGGCGAGCATGTCCTGGCAGAACTGGTGGGTGGTGGCGATGGTCGCCTCGTCGAAGTGCGCGAGGGCGTGCGCGAGCCGACGACGACGGCGGGTCCGCTCGGCGTCGTCGATCACCCCGACCCCGACGATCAGCGTGGTCACGGCGTCGGGCCCCGGGTCCCCGCTCGCCAGCGCGCGCTCGACGGCGACGAGCCGCTCCCGGACCCGTTCCCGCAGCTCGCGGGTGGCCTCGCGGCCGAACGTGACGAGCATCAGCGCGGCCAGCGGCACTCCCGCCTCGGCGACGTAGCGGGCCGCGAGCGCCGCGATCGTGTACGTCTTGCCGGTCCCCGCGCTCGCCTCGAGCACGGTGGTGCCCTCGGGCAGCGGGCCGCGGACGTCGAAGGCCCGGACCGTCGCCGTGTCCGTCGTCGCCGCCGTCACCGGTAGTGCTCCTCACGCCCGGACTCCGCCTCGCGCAGCGGACGCCACAGCCGTACCGCGAGCTCCCCGAACCGGGTCGACTCGCCGCCGGCGTCCGCGCCCGCCCCGGTCGGGGCGCCGGCGACGTCGTCGAGTGCCCGATCCCGGCCCCACACGAGCACGTGCGCGGGGTCGCGCCCGTCGCCGTAGTCGCCCGACCAGGTGCGGCGGGCCGCGTCGAAGGCCTGCCGGGTGGTCCGGCGCGGCCGGTCGGACACGTAGCGCTCGGAGGCCTTCGGGAACAGCGGCAGCGGCTCGCGCAGCCCCTCCGCGCGCAGCGCGACCAGGTCGGCCAGCACCTCCCGGGCGCGCTCGGGGTCGATGCCCCCGATCACCGCGCTGGCCGGCGGCTCGCTGCGGCCGCCCTTCCCGAGCGTCGCCGACGACCACGGCCGCTCCGGGTGCGCGACGGCGAGCGTGAGCAACTGCACCCAGGCGACCGCCCGGTGCTTCGCCGCGAGGCGGGAGAACGACACCGAGGCCAGTGTCGTCCCGCGCACCCCGGGGACGGTGCCGACGACGGTGGTCCCGTCGTCGAGCGCGGCGGAGACGGTGAGGTCGTGCGCCGGCTCGTCCCACAGCGGGGCCGCGGCGCGCACCAGGTCCTCGGCCTGGCGACCCAGGTTCTTCAGCAGGCGCGCCCCGAGCGCACCGGGCGGCAGGAACCCCCGGCGACGCTCGGCCTCGACGCACGCCGCGACGTCGTGCCCGGCGAGCCGGTCGGCCAGCAGCCGCTCCCCGATCGCCCAGCGCGCGAGCCCGTCGGGGTCGACGGGCAGCGCCTCGTCGGGCTCGTCCTCCTCGGTGCGGGGGATCAGCGACAGCCGCTGGCGCAGGAACGCCTTCACCGGGTGCTCGACGAAGCGCACGAGGTCGGTCAGATCGACGTCCTGGGGTCCGCCGACGGCCCGCGCGGGCAACGGCCCGTCCAGGAACCGCGGCGGGGTCGCGCGGCCGGAGACCAGCGCCCGCGCCCCGGCGAGCTGGGTGGCGTCGAAGCTGAACGGCCGGCCGGCGCGGGTCGAGAAGTTGCGCGCGGCGAAGGGTTGCAGCGGGTGGTGGTGCACGACGTGCTCGCGGGCCGGGCGGCCGCCGATGGTCACCGTCGCGTCGAGGGTGTCGAGCAGTTCCCCGACCGGGACGGCGGGTGGGCGCGGGGCGTTGGTGCGCTCGTCGGCGCCGGAGTGCACCACGACGAGGCGCTCGGTGGCGGCGAGGATCGCGTCGAGGAGGAGCTGGCGGTCCTCGGTGGCGGCGTCACGCTCGCCGACGCACGGGTCGCGGGCGAGGACGTCGTCGCCGTCGGTGCTGCGCGCGCGGGGGAACACCTGGTCGTCGAGCCCGAGCAGGCACACGACGCGGTGCGGGACGCTGCGCATCGGCAGCAGCGTGGCGACGGTGAGCGTGCCGGTGCGGAAGTTCGCGCGGGTGGGTCGGCCCGCGAGGTGGTCGCCCAGGACCGCGCGCACGTCGTGCAGCGTGAGCGCGGGGCCGTCCTCGCCGGCGTCGTCGATCGAGCCGCGCACCTCGGCGAGCACGGCGCGGGTCTGGGTGAGCTGCCAGACATCGGCGGGCGCGGTGGCGGTGAGCGCGTCCACGGCGAGGGTGAGCGCGTCGAGCCACGCGCCGAGGGAGTGCGTGCCGCGCATCCGGTCGAGCACCTCGCCGACACGGTCGACGAGCTCGGCGAGCCGGCCCACGAGGTCGGCGTCGCGGGAGTCGACCTCGTCGAGGGGCAGCGCGGTGTCGAGCCAGACCTGCTCGTCGCCGGACATCGCGACGCCGACGAGCAGGCGGTCCAGCCCCCGCTCCCAGGTGTTGTCCGCGACGCGGCCGAGCCGGTAGGCCGCCCGGTGCTCCTGGTCGAGCCCCCACCGGACCCCGGCGCGGGAGACGAGCGTGCGGAGCCGCTCGAGGTCGTCGTCGTCGAACCGGAAGCGGCGGCGCACCGGCTCGGACTCCGCGAGGTCGAGCAGCTCGCTCGCCGTCAGCCGGGCGTCGGCGAGGTCGAGCACCGTGCCGAGGACGCCGAGCAGCGGGTTGACCTGGGTGAGCGCGCGGTCGGCGAGCCGGACCTGGAGGCGGTGGCCGGGGTGCTCACCGTCCCCGGCGCCGCCGAACGCCGCGGTGATCAGCGGGGCGAAGGTCTCGACGTCGGGACACATGACGACGACGTCGCGCGGCTCCAGCGTCGGGTCGTCCGCGAGCAGGCCCAGCACCGCCTCGCGCAGCACCTCCACCTGCCGGTCCGCCCCGTGGCAGGAGTGGACGGCGACGCTTGCGTCCCCTCCGACGTCGGTGAGGGCGGGCGCGCGATCGTGGCGCAGGTCGTCCTGCAGGCGCTCCAGCAGCGTCGTCGGCGTCCGCTCGGGTGCCGGGTGGTGGACGTCGACGACTCCCGGCCCCGGCGCGGGCAGGCGCAACTGCAGCTCGCGGGCGTCGCGCGCGAGGGAGCGCAGCAGCGGGTGGGCCGCGACCCCGACCGTCGGGTCGGCCGAACGACGGCTGCCCCCGTCCGCCCCGCCGGTCCCCCGCACCGCCTCCCACAGCGCGGGCGAGGGGTGCGGCAGCCAGAGGTGGACCTCGCGGGTGTGCGCGAGGGCCTCGAGGACCTCCAGGTGGGCGGTGGCCAGCCGGGTGGGCCCGAAGAACGAGAGCCGCGCGGGGAGGTCCCCGTCGCCGCCGCCGAGCCCGGCGCAGTGCTCCGGGAGCGTCTCCGCCGGGCCCGGGACCCCGACGCGCTCACGCAGCCGCCGCCACAGCTCGGGCTGCCAGCGCAGGTCGGCCGGGACCTCGCCCCCCGCGCCGTCCTCGTCCTCCTTCGCGGCCCAGGACCGCAGCATCGCGGGCCGGTGCTCGCCGTAGGCGTCGAAGAGCCGGGCGAGGTGGCGGGCCGCGGCGAACCGCCGGCCCGCGCGGGTGCCGGACGCGTCCCCCACGACACCGAGGTAGGTGCCCAGCGGCGCGCACCAGTCCTCGCCGGCACAGGAGTCGATCACCTCGAGCAGCGTCCAGACGAGGCGTTCGGGCCGCCACGGGTCGTCCTCGGCGTGGCCCCGCGCGCGGGCCACGAGCTCGGCGGGCGGGGGGAACTCGACGCGGGCGCACACCCCGTCGTCACCGAGGTCAGCACCGAGGCGGTGGGCGAGGCGCTGCGCGAGCCAGCGCTCCACCCCGCGGGTCGGCACGGCCACCACGTCCGGGGCGAAGGGGTCCTCCGGGGGCGTGGCGAGCACGTCGGCCAGCGCCTCGGCCAGCCGATCCGCGCGCTCGGCGCGGTGCACGTGGAGGGTCATCCCGCGCCCCCCTCCGTCGCCCCGCCGGTCTCCCGGTCCCCGCCACCCGGCACGCTAGACGCGCCCCCCGACAGCCTGGTCCGCACCCCGGGGCCGACGAGGGAAGGCGCGCCGTGCCCGATCGCGACGAGCGGTTCGCCGGCTACGTGCGGGCCCAGGTGGTGTTCGACGCACTCGAGGGCCGGCGCCTCGTCGTCCGCCCCGCCCCGCGCCCGGGCCCCTACCCGCTCGCCGTCACCCCGGTGCACGTCCTGACCGCGCACGACCCGGGGGCGCGGCGCCCCGGCACCGCGGAGAACCGGCGGCGGCAGGAGGCCCTGGAGGCCGAGCTGGCCGACCGGGGCCTCGTCGTGAGCCGGGCGGTGGCCTCGGCGGCGGACGGGTCGCACGCCGAGGAGTCCGCGGCCGTCGTCGGCTGGGACGACACCGGGGCGCTCGCCCTGGCCCGGCGGTACGGGCAGGACGCGATCTTCCGGTGGACGCCGGAGGCGTGGGCGGTGGTGCCCTGCGACGGCGGCCCGCCGCTCACCCGGGGCTGGACGCTCGAGCAGTGACGAGCGGTGTCAAGGGCAGCCGGAGGACACCTTCACCCGCCACCAGCCCGCGAGCCGGCCGACGACGCCGAGGACGGGGCTGACCTGCCAGCGGCAGCAGCCGGGGACCCCGAGGTCGTCGGTGGTCAGCGCGACGCCGCGATGGGCGTCCGGGTCGGAGTACATCTCCTCGAGCAGGGCACGGGCCCGGGCGTGGCCCTCGGCGCGGCGGGCGGCGGCCTCGCGGACGTGCTCCAGGCCCGCGAGCAGGCCGTCGCGGACGACCTCGAGCTCTCCGAGGTCGAGCAGCCGCGGGACGTCTCCGGCCCCGGCGGGGCCGACAGCGGCCGCGAGCGTCTCGGGCGCCCACGACGCCTCGAGCGCCCGCCGCAGCTGTTCGTGCAGCGCCTCGATCTGTGTGCGCAGGCCGCGGCGCGACGCGAGCGTCTCGGGGGCGTCGAGGTCCGGCAGCACCGGGAGCACCGGCCGCCCGGCGAGTACGTCCGGACGCTCCTCGATGGAGGTCATCGCTCCTCCCGGGTCGGTCGGGGTAGCCGAGTCTGCCCATCCGGACCGGGTCGCGCCACCCCTGGCGACGACCACCGACCGTCAGCCCCCGGAGAGGTAGCGCGCCGCCCGCCACACCGCCTCGCTGACCTCCCAGCTCGGCATCCCCGGTGCCCGGACCGCGTACAGGACGACCTCCCGGGTGCGTCTCCCGGCGGCCAGGGCCGACGGCGGGTCCCCCGCGACCGGCGCGACCGGCCCGTCGGCGTCCGCGACGACGAGCGTCCCCGGGCGCACGACGTCGCCGCGGCGCCCGTCCCGCCCCCACCGCTCCCCCGCGGCGGCGGGCCGCAGGCCCCACGGACCCCGCGTGCGGCGCGCGTCGAGCACCCCCAGCGGCACCCCGACCTCCGCCAGGACCGCGAGCCGCACGTCGTGGCAGGCGTCCACGGCCATCAGCTGACCGGTGACGACGACCTCGCGCGCCTCGCGCTCCAGCGCGGTGGGCGGCTCGGTGGGGTCGAGGCCGACCTGGCGCTCGAACGCCAGGTAGGAGACGTCGAGGAGCCGACCCGCGCGCTCGCGGATGCGCTCGGCCGCGCGGAAGGCCCCGGAGAGACGCCCGAGCCGCTCCCGGCCCGCCTCGACCGCGCCGGGGACCACCGTCGCCGTCGCCGTCCACAGCTCGACCTCGCCCAGCTCGGCGCGCAGCCCGGGGTCCACGACGCCGGCGACGACCTCACCGGCACCCGGCGCGGTCACCGCGCCTCCCGGGAGCGCGAGGAGACTGGGGCCGTGAGCGACTGGAACCAGCAGATCATCGAGGACTTCCGATCCCACGCCGGGCACGTCGGCGGGCAGTTCGAGGGCGCACCGCTCCTCCTCCTGCACCACGTCGGCCGCCGCAGCGGCACCGAGCGCCTGAGCCCGGTGATGTACCAGGCCGTCGACGGTGGCTGGGCGGTGTTCGCGTCCAAGGCGGGTGCCCCGGACAATCCGGACTGGTACCACAACCTGCTCGCGCAGCCCGACGTCTCGATCGAGGTGGGCGACGGCGAGCACATCGACTCGATCCCGGTCCGCGCCCGCGACCTCCCCGCCGCGGAGCGCGACCCGATCTGGGAGACCCAGAAGGAGCGCTACCCCGGGTTCGCCGAGTACGAGGCCAAGACCTCCCGGACGATCCCGGTGGTGCTGCTGGAGCGTCGCGAGAGCTGACGAGGGGCACCCGTCACCCGGCGCGCCACACCCCGCAGGAGTGGGTGCGGGCGTCGGCTGACTACCGTGAGGGTCGACAGCAGCACGGTCCGGGGTCGCGCAGGAGAGGAGACGTCGCCATCGCGCCACGCCACTCCGCCCGCTCGGTCCGAGAGCGCACGCAGCGCTCACCCGCCCGTGCGCTGGCGCTGGAGCCCCGTCCGTCGGGCATGCGGCATGCTCCCGCCCCGCGCCGTCCCGCCGTCCCCGAGAGGCGCCCGCAGGACCGTCCCGCTCCCGGCCGGGCCTCGACGGCCACACTCGCCCGGCGCGAGCCCCCGGCACGCCCGCCCGAGCGGTACGAGCCGCGCCGCCGGAGAGGCTTCGTCCTCGTGCTCGCCTTCGGGGTGCTGTTCGCGATGGGCACGGTGCTCGTGGTCTTCTCCGGCGGCCAGAGCGGCACGGCGCCCGCGGCGGCGGCCCCCGCCCCGGCGGCTCCCGACGCGTACCCCGCGGCCCCCGTCGTCGAGCCCGCGGACCCGCCCGGTCCCGTCGCCCTGACGCCGGCCGAGCTCGCGCGTTGTCCCGCGACCTCGGTGGCGTGTGTCGACCTCGCCCGCCACACCGCGTGGTTGCAGCACGACGGCAAGGTCGCCTCCGGCCCAGTGGAGATGCTCCCGGGCGCGGACACCTTCCGGCGCCCGCCCGGCCCGGACTCCTCGGCCACCCCGGCCGGCACCTTCCACGTGCTGCGCAAGGAGCGGAACGGCTACTCGACCGAGTTCCACGAGCCGATGAGCCACGCGGTCTACTTCGCCCCCGGCGGCATCGCCTTCCACGAGGGCAGCCTCACCGCCTCGTCGAACGGCTGCATCCACCTCTCGGCGGCGGACGCGGCCGCCTTCTTCGACGCCCTGCGCATCGGCGACGGGGTCACCACCTTCTAGACCGGCTCCGCCGCGACCGTGGTGGTCGTCCCGTCGGCCCACACCACGAGGCCGGCCCGGCCGACCCGGCGCCCGAGCCACTCGGCGGCCCGGGCTCCGAGCGCGTACGCGGCGGTCGCGTCGACGTCGGCCCGGGTCAGCGACGTGGCGATCACCGTCACCTGGGCCACGGCGGGCGGCGCCGCGCCGGTGCGCGCATCGACCACGTGCGCGCCGCGGTGGGCGGTGCCCGAGGTGGCCACGGCCCCGTCGCGCACCGGCACGACGGCGAGCAGGCGGGCCGGGTCGTGCGGGTCCTCGATCCCGACGCGCCACGGCTCGCCGGCGAGGGCGCGGCAGACCATGTCGCCCCCGGCGGAGAGGCAGAAGTCGGTGGCGGACAGCCCGCGCAGGAACACCGAGGCGCGCTCGACGGCCCAGCCCTTGACGACGCCGCTCGGGTCCAGCTCGGGGCGCCAGACCGAGAACGCGCCGTCGGTGGCGCGCTCGGCGCGGGCGGCGATCTCGAGGACCTCGTGCACCTCGCCCGGGGCGTTGGCGAGGGCGAGCTCGCCGCGGCGGATCGCGGAGACCACGGAGTCGGCGCGGTAGGTGCTGAACACGGCGTCGGCGTCGCGCAGGGAGGCGAGCACCGCGGCCCAGGCGGCGTCGGCGGCCCCGTCGTCGGTGTGGCGGCCACGCAGCGCGAGGCTGATCGGCATGCCCATCACGTGCTCGATCCGCCGGGCGACCGGAGCCGCGAGGACGACGGGCGGGGCGGTCACGTCGACCCCGCCCGGTCGAGCGCGGCCTGCAGCGAGCGCACGTAGCCGGTCGAGGTGAACGTCGCCCCGCTGACCATGTCGATCCGCGTGCTCTGCGCGGCGAGCGTCTCGCGGACGAGGACGGGGACGGCCGCCGCGTTGACCTTCCGGTCGTGGGCGTTCTCGTCCGGGGTCCGCAGCACGTCCACCGCGGTGATGCGCCCCGCGCGCAGCGTCGCCCGGACCTGCACCTGGCCCCACTTCACCTGCACGACGGGGCCGGTGACGGTCCCGGAGTACGCCGCGCCGGCGGGGCGCGCCCGACCCGCCGGCGCTCCGGTCGCGGGCACCGCCGCGGCCTCGCTCGCCTCCGGCGGGGTTCCGTAGGCCTGACCCGCACCGGCCGCGTCCGTGGCCCCGACGTCGGTCGTGTCCGACGTCCCGGCGGCCTCGGGGAGCTCTGCGGTGGTGGACGTGCGGTAGGAGAAGAGCAGCACGACCGCGCTCACGGTGGTGAGGCCGCAGAGCACGATCCGTCGGGTGCCGCGGTCGACGCGGGAGGGCGGCATCACCGGGTTCACCATCCGAAGGCCTCGACGTGGACGCGGTCGGCGGGGGTGCCGGCCGCGAGGAGCGTGCGGTGGACGAGGCCCGTCCAGGGGGTGGGTCCGCAGAGGTAGACGTCGCGCTCGGCGATGTCGGGGACCCGGCGCCGCAGGGCGGCGACGTCGTCGACGGGGCCCACGCCCGCGCCGAGCCAGGAGTCCGGCGCCCGCCGCCGCCCGGGCAGCGGGACCAGCGCGACCCGCCCCTCGCGGGCGAGCACCTCGAACTCGCGGGCGAACAGCGGCGGTCCGGTGAAGCGGTGCAGGACGACGACGTCGGTGCCGCCCGGGCCCGCCCCGAGCTCCTCGGCCAGGGCCCGCAACGGGGTGATGCCGACCCCGGCGCCGATCAGCGCCACCCTGGGACGGGTGCGGGCGCGCGTCGTCAACCGGCCGTACGGCCCCTCGATCAGCACCTTCGTGCCCGGGCGCAGGCCCGGGACCGCGGCGGTGCCGTCCCCGAGGTCCTTGACGGTGATCCGCAGGCTGCGCCCGTCCGGAGCGGCGGAGAGCGAGTACGGATGCGCGCGCATCCACCCCGCGCCCGTGAGGAACCGCCAGGTCAGGAACTGCCCGGCGCGCGCGTCGAGCTCCGCGAGGTGCTCGCCGGCGAGGTAGACCGACACGCAGCCGTCGCCCTCTCCCACCACCGAGGTGACGACGAGGCGGTGGTGCAGCGTGCGGTAGAGCGGCAGCCCGACCCGCCACACCAGCACCGCCCCCGCGGTCAGCCCCCAGGCGGACCACCAGAACACCGTGCGCGCGGTCGAGGCCAGGAACTCCTGCCCGGTCCAGAGCTGGTGGGGCAGCGCGAGCCCGACGCCGAGGTAGGCGTAGAGGTGCAGCAGGTGCCACGACTCGTAGCGCATCCGCGCCCGGGCCGCGCGCACGCTGGTCACCGTCACCAGGACCAGGCACGCCGTCCCGGCGGCGGCCAGCAACATGCCGGGGTAGGACACCGTGAGATCCCACAGCTCGCCCGGTGCCGCCGCGAGGTCCCCGGCCGCGTAGCCCCAGGTGATCAGCCCGACGTGGGCGATCATCCCGGTGAACGAGGTGAACCCGACCAGTCCGTGCATGGCCGCGAGCCGGTCCTGCCCGAAGGCCCGCTCGAACAGCGGCACCCGGGCCATGAGCAGCACCTGCACGAGCATCAGCAGTGAGGCGAGGACCCCGGTCAGCCGGCCCAGCGACGTGAGCCCCGACGCCCATCCCCCCAGGTCGGCGAGCCCACCGCCGGTGGCCCACGACAGGACGATCACGGCGAGTGCGGCGGCCACGACCGTCCGGCAGGCGGTGCGGACGGCGCGGTCACGCAGGGCCGCCGGGGCCGCGGGGCGGCTCGGGACGGCACCGTCGCGACGCGTGGAGCGCTCGACGAGAGCGGTCACGGATCACCTCCGGGGGACGGGCGGGGCGCGGCCGACCTGCCCCCGGGAGGGCAGGCGACGCGATCGTGACACCCGGTCCCGACTCCCCGTGGCCGAATGGAGAAACCCGCGACCGGCACCCGACGCCCGGCGTCGTGAGCCCCCGCCGTCAGGCGCCCGGCACCTCGAAGTGCGTCCGCGGACGCTCCTGCGCCACGCCGTCGAGGCGCAGGTCGACCTTCTCGGTCCACACCGCCGCGAGCCCGGCGACCTTCTGGCTCTCGGGCAGCGGCGCCCGGTAGGTCCAGAACAGATCGGGGTGCCGGGTGCCGTCGGGGAGCTCGACCGACCAGTAGGTGGCGCTGCCCTTGTACGGGCAGTGGGTGACGGTGTCCGAGGGCCGCAGCAGGTCGAGCCGGACGTCGGGCAGCGGGAGGTAGAACCGGGGTGGCAGGCGGGTCTCGAAGAGCACCGTCGGGCGCGGCGAGTCGGCGACCACGACGCCGTCCACCGACACCTCGACGTGCCGCGAGCTCGCCAGCGCGTCGATGCGCACGTAGGGGTCCCGGGCGTGCACCGCGACCGGCTCGTCCTCCTCGAACCACTGGTCCATCGCGTCCCAGTCGACGCGCACGAGGTCGGCCGGCTCGCCGTCGACGTCCAGGCGCAGGTGGCGGACGGCCCCGGGCGGCAGCGCGGCGAGGTCCACGTCGGCGACGGGCAGGTGGTAGATCGGGTAGAAGGGCCACTCCCAGACGAGCACCGGCGCGAGGGTGTCGACGACGACCCGGCCGCCCCGCACCGCCCGCACCCGTTTGCGCCCGCGCTCCCGATGGCCTTCGGCCATGTGAGCAGTATTCCGTGTCATCACAAGGAATACTGCTCACATGGGCGCAGCCCACCTCCTGGAACGCGCCCGCGCCGCCCCACCTCGCGCCGGCACCGTCCGCATGCTCGGCATCGACGGGTTCTCCGGGGCGGGCAAGACGACCCTGGCGCTCGACCTGCGCCGCGCCGACCCGACCACGACCGTGCTGTCGATCGAGACCTTCTACCTCGGCTGGGAGGGACTCGCGGCCGGACCGCAGCGCGCCCGCGACCAGCTCGTCGAGCCGCTGCGACGCGGGGAGGTCCCCGTCGTCGAGCCCTGGGACTGGCGCCACGACCGCGTGGCGGCCCCGCGGCGCCGTCCGGTCGGGTCGCTCGTCGTCCTGGAGGGCTGCGGCGCGGGCGCCCCGCCGCTGCGCGAGGCGTTGTCGCTGCTCGTCTGGGTCGACGCCGACGCCGCCGAGCGGGAACGCCGACTCCACGCCCGCGACGACTGGGCGGTCTACGCCCCGCACCGCGCGGCCTTCGAACGCCAGGAGCAGGCCCTCGCGGCGGCCCACGGCACCCGGGCCGCGGCGGACGTCGTCGTCACCCGGGACGAGGACGGCCGGCTCACCGGCCCTGCCGACGGCGCCGAATGGGTACGGTCCGGGCGTGACGGCGACGAGGGACCTGCCTGACGCGACGGCCGTGAGCAGCACGGACGCCGATCAGTGGCGCGAGGTGGCCGAGTGGAAGGAGCGCATCACCGACGAGGAGGGCGGCCCGCTCGCCCCGCTGCTCGACACCGTCACCGAGGTGCGCGCGCTCGTCCAGAGCGGCCTGCGGCGGGTGCCCGGGGTGCGCCAGCTGGACGACACGGTCCAGGACGTGCTGCACCAGGTCGCCGCCGCCGGCGCGGGAGCGGGCGCGGCGACGTTGCGCCGCGAGGCGGTGTTCGCGCGCTACCGGGCCCTCGG
>JAVXWR010000602.1:0-9269 GCA_032230725.1 Actinomycetota bacterium | reverse complement strand
CGCGCAGGTTTTCTCACGACCGTGAGCCCAGCCGGCTGTCGTGTGTGCGCCGCGCGCAGGTTTTCCCAGGACCGTGGGCCGGACCCAGCGTTGTATGTGCGCCACGCGCAGGTCCCTCAACGCCGGCGCCGGCCCTTACTTCGTGTCGAGGACGAGGAAGCCCTCGGCGTAGCGGCGTTCGTCCTCGGGAGTGCCGTCCTCGCACCACCCGGCCGCCTTCGCCTGGGCGTAGCCCCACATCTGCATCCGCCGGGCCAGGTCGTCCATGTGGCCGGTCTGGCTGACGTGGGCCTTCAGGGCGGCGATCTTGGCCTCGAGGTGGTCGGTGATGTCCACGTAGGTGTCGGCGCCCTCGCCGGGGTTGGAGATCCAGGTCTCCCCCACCGTCCAGGCCTCGAGGCCCTCGTCGGCGAGGAGCTCGGGGTGGGCGAACGGGTTGCGGGCGTCGGGGTAGACCGCGCACATCGCCGCCTCGCCGGCCGCGATGTGGTCGGGGTGGCTGCCGTAGGTGCTGCGCAGGTTGCGGGTGGGTGAGGGGACCACGACGCGATCGGGCCGGTGGCGGCGGATCGAGCGGGAGATGTCGCGCCGCAGCTCGTGGGTCACGTAGAGCCGGCCGTCGGGGTGACCGAGCCAGTCGATCTCGCTGACCCCGTACACGTCCGCAGCGGCCCGCTGCTCCTGGCGGCGCAGCTCGGCCATCTCAGTGCGCCCGACCGCCTCGTCGTACCCGCCGGCGTCGCCGTCGGTGCAGATGCAGTAGTCGACGGTGTGCCCCTCGGCCACCCAGCGGGCCACCGAGCCGCCGCTGCCGAAGTCGATGTCGTCGGGGTGCGCGACGATCATGAGGATGCGAGCCACGGCACCGTTCTACCCGTTCGGCGTCCCGAACCGGCGGTAGAGGGGTCGCAGGGCCTCGCGGGCATCGACGTCGGAGCCGTCGCCCCCGTCCTCCCCGCCCGCCAGGAGCACCCCGAGGGGCGGCATCTCGTCGAGCAGGGCCTCCGAGCGGCCGGGGTCGGGCCGGGAGGTGACGACGTCGGGCAGCGGCCCGCCCGCGTCGAAGTACCGGCCGACGACCGCGGCCAGCGGCGTCACCCCGGGCTCGACGTCGTCGCGGTGCGACCGGATGCCGGCCAGCAGCGTCGCCCGGTCCCGGCCCCGCCAGCGCAGGATGAGGAACGGGTCGTCGTCGAACCGCTCGGCCACGAGGTAGGCGACCGCGGCGAGGTGCTTGCACGGCACCGACCAGTCCGGGCAGGAGCAGTCCATCGGCATCTCCCGCGCCCCCGTCGGGAAGAGCGATAGACCGACGGAGGCGAAGACGTCCTCCAGGTCGTCGGGCACGCTGCCGCCGAGCAGCGACGCTGTATACCAGGAGTCGCGGGCGAAGGCGCTCTCCACGGCCTCCCAGGCCTCCTCGGCGAAGGGCGTGAGCCCGATCCGGGCGCGGTAGGGCTCGGCGCGGCTGCCCTGCACGGTCGCGACGACCTCGCCCGGCTCGATCGCGAGGTCGACCACCTGCCCGGCCCGGGCGTAGGTCTTGCCGCGGGTCAGCCGGCCCCCGACGCCGAGCTTCTCGAGCACCGCGAGGAACCGCCCGGACCACCACGACTCCCCGATCGCCCCGCGACGGCTCTTCGCGGCCACCCCGCCCTCGACGGCGATGCGCCGGCCGTACTCCGAGAAGTCCCGCGCGCCCTCGTCGCGGGGGGCCGAATCACGGGGATCCGGGAACTTCTCGCGGAACGGCGTGCGCGGCCGTCGGGACTCAGGCGGCACCGGAATCCCCGTCCAGGTCGACCGGCTCGTCGTCGGACTCCTCGTCGTCCGGTTCGTCGCCCGCGGGCTCGTCGAGCGCGACGAGGCGGCGCAGTTCGTCGGTGGAGAGGCCGGTGAGCCAGTCGGGGTCGTCCCCGCCATCGCCGATGACCTGCCCGGCGAGGACCCGCTTGCCGGCGATGAGGTCGTCGATGCGCTCCTCGACGGTGCCGCCGCACATCAGCTTGCGGACGTTGACGGTGCGCTTCTGCCCGATGCGGAAGGCGCGGTCGGTGGCCTGGTCCTCGACGGCGGGGTTCCACCAGCGGTCCAGGTGGACCACGTGCTGGGCGGCGGTGAGCGTCAGGCCGGTGCCGCCGGCCTTGAGCGAGAGGAGGAACAGCGGTGGTCCGGCGCCGGACGGATCCTGGAACGCCTCGACCATGCGGTCCCGCGCGCGCCGCGGGGTCCCGCCGTGCAGCCATGCCACCTCGACGCCGAAGCGGGCCGCCAGGTGCGGGGCGAGCATGTCCCCGAATTCGGTGAACTGGGTGAAGAGCAGCGCCTTCTCCCCGGCCGCGAGGATCTCGGCGACGATCTCCTCGACCCGCGCGAGCTTGCCGGAGCGCCGGCCGAGCGCGGACCCGTCGTGCAGCAACAGCGCGGGGTGGTCGCAGACCTGCTTGAGCTTCGTCAGCGCCGCGAGCACCTTGCCCCGGCGCTCGATGCCCTTCCCCGCGGTCTCCATCTCGTGCAGCGTCTCGGTCATCTCGTCGACGACCACCTGGTACAGCGAGGCCTGCTCCGCCGTCAGCGGGCAGTGCTCGATGGTCTCGATCTTGTCCGGGAGGTCGTCGACGACCGTCGGGTCGGTCTTGACCCGGCGCAGCAGGAACGGGCGGACGGCGGTCTGCAGGCGCTTCGCGACGTCGGTGCGGCCGTGGCGCTCGATGGGCACGGCGTAGCGGTCGCGGAACGCGGTGACGGTGCCGAGCAGGCCCGGGTTGACCGCGTCCATGATCGACCACAGCTCGGCCAGCCGGTTCTCGACGGGCGTGCCGGTCAGCGCGAGCCGGTGCCCGGCGTCGACCGTGCGCACCGCCCGCGCGGCCCGGGACCGGTTGTTCTTCACCAGCTGGGCCTCGTCGAGCACGAGGCGGTGCCACCGGTGGCGGGAGAGCTCGGTGACGTCGCGGGTCAGGGTGCCGTAGGAGGTGACGACGAGGTCGTGGGCCCCGAGCACGCCGGAGAGGTCGCCCCGGTCGCGCCCGGCGCCGTGGTGCACGGCGACCCGCAGGCCGGGCGTGAACCGCGCGGCCTCGCGCTGCCAGGTCCCGACGACGGAGGTGGGCGCGACGAGCAGGGTCGGCCGGTCCGGAGGCGGGGCGTCGGCCGCATCGTCGTCGCGGGGCCCGCCCCGCTCGTGAGCCTCGAGGGCGAGGACCTGCAGCGTCTTGCCCAGCCCCATGTCGTCGGCGAGCACCCCGCCGACCCGCAGGCCGGCCAGGAACGCCAGCCACGACACCCCGCGCCGCTGGTAGGGGCGCAGCGTGGCCTCGAGCGCGGGCGGGTCGTCGAGCAGCGCGAGGTGCGACTCGGCCGCGCCGGAGAGCAGGTCGCCCAGCGCTCCCCCGGCGGTGATCTCGTCGACGGGCAACGGCGCGGCCCACTCGGGCGGGAGGTCGTCGTGGTACGTGGCGTGGAGGGCGAGGACGTCCCCGACGGTCGACGACGCGGGCGCCCGGTCGAGGAACTCGAGCCCGGCGCGCAGCCGCTCGCGGTCGAGCGCCACCCACTGCCCGCGCAGGTGCACCAACGGCGCCTTCGCGTGGACCAGCGCGCGCATCTCGTCGTCGGAGAGCGGTGCGCCGTCCACCGCGAGCCGCCACGAGAACTCGACGAGCTCCTCGCGGCGCAGCCGGCCCGGGGTGGCGACCACCCCGTCCGGCGTCGCGCCGCCCTCGGCGTTCGCGGTGAGTCCGAGCCGGGCGGGCCGGGACCACCAGCTCGGCAGCAGCACCCCGAATCCCGCGCGGTCGAGATCGGCGGCGACGTCGAGCAGGAAGTGGTGGGTGCCCTCGCGGTCGAGCTCCATCCCGGTGGGGCGCGGGACGCGCAGCGCGTCGGTGAGCTCGGGGTAGAGGCTCGCGGCGCGGCCGAGCTCGGCGAGCAGCTGCTCGGAGGGGTCGTCGAGCCAGCGCCGCAGCGCGCCGGCGTCGCGCCAGATGGACTCCGCGGTCACGCGCAGGCTCGGGTCCTGGGAGGACTGCAGCGAGAACTCGAGCCAGAACCGGGGCTCGCCCTCGACCGCATGGCCCAGATGGTCGACGACGATCTCGGTCAGCCGGAACGTCCCCCGCGCCGGGCCCGCGTGCGGGGCGCCGACCACCTCCCAGCGCGCGAGCCCGGCGTCGAGGGCGCCGGCCGCCGCGGCGTCGAGCAGGTCGGGGGCGATGTCGACGTCGGCGAGCCGGTGGCGGGCCTCGGCATCGACGAGGGCGGCGAGGGCCTCGGTGACGACGTCGACGGGGTCGGGTCCGGCGCCGTCGCGCAGCGGGCGGCCGTCGAGGGCCTCCGCGCGCACCGCGGGTGGGAGTGCGACGGCGAACGCGTCGGCGGCGACGAGGTCGCGGCCCTGCAGGACGGGGCGCCAGCCGAGCGGGCCGTCGGGGTCCTCCGGGTCGGGGGCGGGCAGCACACGGCCGCGGGTGACCAGGTCGGCGGCTAACCGGACGAGCGCGCGGAGGACCTCGAGCTCGGCGCCCTCCCCGGGGAGGGGTTCGGAGCGCAGGAGCACGTCGGCGTCGAGCTCGAGGACGGGCACGGTCCAGGGGGCGAGCCCGGGTGGGAGCGCCGCGGCTCTGCGCGCACCCGGTGACAGCGAAGCCCCGTCGTCGACGAGCGCTGCTGACGGCGACGGCGTCCGATCGGCGGCACCGGATCCGCCGGTCGAGGGCAGGTGCAGCACCGCCTGCCCCTCGGCCCCGGCGGTCCCGAGCGCCGCCGCGACGCCGCGCAGCTGCTCGTGGTCGGCCGCGAACGGATGCGGCCGTGCTCCCCGTGCCCGGCTCGTCGGGCGCTCGACGCGCGCCGGGTCCTCGGCCCAGAGGCAGATCCCCCGGCCCTGGGACCACGCGGCGTGCAGCGCGAGCATCACCGTCCCCCGTCGCACAGCTCGCGTCGCTCGCCCCGCCGCATCGATCCCCCGCCGCTCCGCTCGCCCCGCCGCATCGATAGCCCGTCGCTCCGCTCGCCCCGCATCAGGCGAACTGCACCGACCCGTTGACCACCCGCGTGGACACCGGCGTCAGCCCGGTCGCCGCGGGGCCCTTCTTCAGCGCGCCGCTCGACCCGTCGAACTGGCTGCCGTGGTTCGGGCAGGTGATGGTGCCGTCCACCGGCGGGTCGACCGTGGTGCCCTGGTGCGGACACGACGCGTCGTACGCCTTGATCACCCCCGCCGTCGGCTGGACCAGCAGCACGGGGCCGTTCGGGCCGTCGACGACGGTGCCGCTGCCGACGGGGATCGACGACACCGGCGTCCCGGTCGGGGGCGGCGCCGTCGGCGTGCCGCCGGACCCGGTGCCGTAGGAGGAGCACGCGGCGAGCGCGCCGGGGGCGGCCAGCGCGACGACGAGCCCGCACAGGGCCCGACGGCGGGTCAGGCCGGTGGGCCCGGCGTCGGGGATGGGGGTCTCACGGGTCACGGGGAGGGACCTCCGCGGTCGGGCGAGGCGTGGTGGGCCGATCGTCCTCGACGGGCGATCCGACGCGGGTGAAGAGCCGAGCCCGCCCTGCACGCTACTCGGGCAGGGCCAGCAGGCCCGCCACGACGTCGTCGAGGGTCTCCGCCACGACGTGCGGCCGCAGCAGGGCGTCGGGGACGCGGCCCTCGAGCCGCTCGCAGAACCCGCCCAGCAGCCCGGCGGACATCGCGCCGTGCACGTCCCAGGAGTGCACCGCGACCAACGCCGTCCGCGCGGGCTCGACGGCACCGCCCCCCGTCGCTCCGACTTGCGCGACCGCGAAGTCGTACACCCGCTTCGGCGGCTTGAACGAGTGGATCTCCTCGCAGGAGAACACGTCGACGAGCAGGCCCCGCACCCCGCCGCTCTCGAGCGCCGCCGACGCCGTCGCGGCCGACCCGTGCGTGAACCCGTAGGCGGGGACGCCGGCGTCGCGCAGCAGGATCAGGGCGTCCCGGACGTCGTCGTGGAGGGGCAGCTCGCGGAAGCCGTCGAGGACCGAGGCGACCTGGTCGTCGGTCAGGTCGCGCCCGCTGGTGCGCCGCAGCATATCCGTGGCGACGGTGCGGAAGGGCGGGGCCTCCCCCGCGAGCGTCATCGCCATCCCCTGCTGCAGCAGCCGGGCGAAGAACAGCTCCAGGTCCGTGCCGGGCCGCCCGAGGGCGGTGAAGCGGGGACGCAGGCCCTCGAGCTGCAGGCAGGTCTCGAAGAGGTCGACCAGCACGACCTTCGGGCGGCGGGCCGGGGCGATCTGGGACGCGGTCACGAGGGATCATCGTGCCGGGTGCGGAGGGGTTCGGGGACCTCCGTCGGCCCGCTCCCGGCCGGACCCGCGTCCCGGGCCCGGCACGGTGGGGTCCTGCGCGCCACGCAAACACTCCTCCGGGACCTCGGCAGGTTCTGCCGAAACCTGCGCGCGGCGTACACATCCTCGTCGGGTCGGTCCGCGCGTGTTGCAACGGCCGGCTCGCCCAGCACCCCCGCACCGTCGGCGGGTCCTCCATCGAGCGAGAGAGTGTGCGTCGCGCGCAGATTTCGCCAGAGTCCTGTGCCACCTCGGCCCGAGTGTGTGCGCGGCGCGCAGGTGCGGAAGGAACCCGGGCGACCGCCGCGGTGGTCCGTACGACGGGCAGGGACGATCGCCTCACCCCCTCGCGAGCTCCGCGTTCACCCGCCCCGGCCAGGCCGGCCCGCCGTAGACGAACCCGGTGTACGACTGGACGAGCGTCGCCCCCGCCTCCAGCCGCCGCCGCGCCTCGGCCGCGTCGGCGATCCCGCCCACCGAGACCAGGCAGAGCCGCCCGCCCACGCGCGCCGCGAGCCGGCCGAGGACGGCCCGCGCCGGCGCCACCAGCGGCTCCCCCGACAGGCCGCCCGCGCCGGCTGCGTCGACGACCTCGGCGGGGGTGGTGAGCCCGGCGCGGGAGACGGTCGTGTTGGTCGCGACGATGCCGTCCAGGCCCGAGGCGACGGCGAGGTCGGCGATCGCGTCCACCCCATCGTCGTCGAGGTCCGCGGTGATCTTGACCAGCAGCGGCGTCGTGCCGATCTCCTCGCGCACCGCAGCCAGGAGCGGCTCCAGGGCGTCGACGCCCTGCAGGTCGCGCAGGCCGGGGGTGTTCGGGGACGAGACGTTGACGACGACGTAGTCGGCGTACGGCCCGAGGCGGCGGGCGGAGTGGCGGTAGTCGGCGAGGGTCTCGTCAGGGCCCGTCGCGGCCTTCGACCTGCCGATGTTGACGCCGAGCACGGTGCCCAGCGGCCCGCCCGCCCGCAGCGCTGCCAACCGCGCCGCGACCGCGTCCGCCCCGGCGTTGTTGAAGCCCATCCGGTTGACCAGCGCCCGGTCGCCGGGTAGGCGGAAGAGTCGCGGACGCGGGTTCCCCGGCTGGGCGCGGGCGGTGACGGTGCCGATCTCGACGGCGCCGAACCCGAGCCGCGCGAGGCCCCGGACCCCCTCGGCGTCCTTGTCGTAGCCGGCCGCGATACCGAGCGGCGAGGCGAACCCGAGCCCCATCGCGGTCACCGCCAGCGAGGGGTCGGGCGTGCGGTGCGGCAGCACGGGCGTCGCCACCTGCAGGGTCCGCAGGCCGATGCGGTGGGTGCGCTCGGCGGGTACGCGGACGGCCACGTGGCGGAAGAGCGCGCCGTAGAGCCCCGAGCTCACGCGAGCGGCGTCCCGTACTGCGCGTGCAGCGCCCGGAGCGCCGTGATCCCGCGCGCGGCGTGCTCCTTGTCCACCGCCTGGATCGCCGCGACCACCAGGTACTCGTCGTCGGGGAGGTCGAGCCGGGCGAACTGGGCGCCGTCGGGGAAGCTCACCGCCACGATGTCCTCCCACGCGACGCGACGGGTCAGGACGGTCGCACGCACCTCGACCCCGCCCCGTCCGGCACGCAGCCGGGGGCGCGTGAACAGCAGCGCCCCGCCGGCCAGCAGCAGCCCGAGGACGACCATCGCGACCTGGTCGGCCGGGCGGAAGTTGAATCCCGCCGACTTCACGTAGACCAGTAGCGCGCCCGTCGCGAAGAACGCGAACAGCAGCACCGCGAGCACCCACGCGACCCAGCGGATGCGCTTCGGGCGGAGCTCCAGCTCCACCGGCCCGAGGTCGAGGTCCTCCGGCGGAACGACGACGGGGCGCAGCGACTCGGCTGGCCTCATGATCGAGCTCCGCTCCGCTTCGTCTCCTCCGGGAGAGCTCATCGCGCGAATCCCACCGGGGTCCGTCGAGCGCCCTCCCGCAGCACGTCCAGGGTGAGCGCGGCGTCGAGGGCCGCGACGACGGCCTCGAAGCCCTTGTCCTCGGTCGACTCGGGGGTCCCGGCCCGCTCCCAGGCCTGCTCGATGTTCTCGACGGTGAGTACGCCGTTGCCGACCGGGGTGCGCTCGTCGAGCCCGACGCGCAACAGCCCGGCGGTGACCGCGTCGCAGACGTAGTCGAAGTGGGGCGTGGCGCCGCGGATGACCACACCGAGCCCGACGACGGCGTCGTGCCCGGCCGTCAGGCCCTGGCAGACGACGGGCAGCTCCATCGCGCCGCTGACCCGCACGACGGTCGGCTCGCCGACCCCCGCGCGCTCGGCAGCGAGCAGCGCCCGCTCGAGCAGCGTGTCGACGATCTCGGCGTTCCACCGCGTCGCGGCGATGCCGAGGCGCAGGCCCGTGGCGTCGGGGGTCTCGATCTCGGGCCGTCCCTGCGTGCTCATGCCCCGGACCTCGTCCCCTCGCTGTTGACCAGCCCGTCCTCGTAGGCGTCGAGGCCCTCGAGGTCGTGGCCCATGCGGTCGCGCTTGGTCCGCAGGTAGCGCAGGTTCTCCGGGGTGGCCCGGGCCGGCAGCGGCACCCGGCCGAGGATCTCCAGCCCGTACCCCTCGAGGCCGGCGCGCTTCTCCGGGTTGTTGGTGAGCAGCCGCATCGACCGGATGCCGAGGTCGGCGAGGATCTGGGCGCCGGTGCCGTAGTCGCGGGCGTCCGCGGGCATGCCGAGCGCGAGGTTGGCGTCGACGGTGTCTGCCCCGGCGTCCTGGAGCTGGTAGGCCTGCAGCTTGTGGATCAGGCCGATCCCCCGGCCCTCGTGACCACGCACGTACAGCACCACCCCGCGCCCCTCGTGGGCCACGGCCTCCATCGCGGCGTCGAGCTGGGGTCCGCAGTCGCAGCGCCGGGAGCGCAGCACGTCGCCGGTGAGGCACTCGGAGTGCACCCGGACCAGGACGTCCCGGCCGTCGCCGAGGTCGCCGTAGACCAGCGCGATGTGCT
>JAVXWR010000501.1:0-2803 GCA_032230725.1 Actinomycetota bacterium | reverse complement strand
GACGTCCTCGGCTTCCCGGTGGTGCACTCGATCTGCGCCGCGGGGTGGGGCCCGGAGAACCATCCGGACTTCATCCACTTCTTCTTCGACATCGGCAACGACGACCGCATCGCGTTCTTCTACTACTTCGGCCTCGAGCCGGTGCACGCCCACGAGCGCGGGGACGTCTACGCCGGGTTCGGCCCCGAGGTCCCGGAGTTCTTCGTCCGGTCTCGCCACCTCGCGATCCACGTCGACGACCAGGACGACCTGCTGGAGTACCGCCGCCTGCTCGACGACTCGTCGTGGCCGGTCGAGATGCAGATCCAGCACGAGACCATCGAGTCGATCTACACCCACGACCCCAACGGCTACATGGTCGAGTTCACCCGCGCGATGCGTCCGGTGACGCCGCAGGAGGACCTCGACGCGAACCTGACGATCGACGCCCTGCTCGACGTCGTCGCCGAGCCCGAGCCCTCGTTCGGCAAGCTGCTGGCGCGCAAGGCGGAACTGATCGTCGAGCGGGCGGCGGACTGGGAGCTCGCCCAGGTCAAGGCCGCCCGGTGACCGCGCTCTACGTCCTCGACGTCCCGGAGAACACGCCGGTGGCGAAGGTCGCGGCGGAGGCGGGCGCTGTCGTCGGGAAGGTCGGTCCGTACTTCGAGATCACCGCCGACGGGCCCATCGTGGTCGACCGTCGGGCCACCGGCTGCCGGCACGCGGTCTGGTACAGCTGCATCGCCGGGGTCGCCGACGGGCGGATCGTGCAGCACGACAAGAACGCCCTGCAGGTCGACCCGGCATGAGCGTGCCGACGTCCCAGCGGCTCGGCGCGGGCCGCTACGTCGCGGTGGACGAGCGGCCGGGGGCGACCGTCACGAGCGTCCATGAGCTGAGCACCGCCGACGGCGCCACCGTGCGCGGCGTGCTTGCCACGGTGCCGGGGGCGCGCACCGTCGTCTGCCTCATGCACCCGCGCCAGGACGTCACGCACCACGCGCTGGTCCCGCAGCTGCTCGCAGCCGGCGCGGCCGTCTGGACCCAGCACACCCGGTCGGTGAACAACGACCTGACGCTGGTGCACGAGCAGGCGCTGCTCGACGTCGCCGCCGGCATGGTGTTCCTGCGCGAGCAGGGCTTCGACGCGATCGTCCCGCTGGGGCACTCCGGGGGCGGTGCGCTCTTCGCGTTCTACCTGGAGCAGGCCGCGCTGGCCGGGGCCGACCGGATCGCGACGACGCCCGGGGGGCGCCCGACGAAGCTCGCCGACGCGGCGATGCCGATGACGGACGGCGTCGTGTTCCTCGCCCCGCACCCGGGGCAGGGGCGACTGCTGCTCGGGTGCATCGACCCGTCGGTCGCGGACGAGAACGACCCGCTCGCCGCCGTCGCCGAGCTCGACGCCTTCGACCCGCGCAACGGGTTCGCCGAGCCGCCCACCTCGTCGTCGTACTCGCCGGAGTTCCTGGAGGTCTACCGCGCCGCGCAACGTGCCCGGGTCGCCCGGATCGACGCCCGGGCCCGCGAGCACCTCGCGCGCACGGCCGAGGCGCGGGCGGCGCACAAGCGCACCGGGGCGGCCGCCGATCGTCGTCGGGCGCTCGCGCCGGAGATCATCACGGTGTTCCGCACCGACGCCGACCCGCGCACCGTCGACCTCTCCCTCGAACCCAGCGAGCGGCCGTACGGGTCGGTGTTCGGCGCGCGTCCGGACCTCATCAACTACGGGCAGGTCGGGTTCTGCCGCCTGACGACGCCGGAGGCGTGGCTCTCGACATGGTCAGGGCTGAGCTCGAACGCCGACTTCGTCCGGTGCGCGCCGGGGGTCACGGTCCCGGCGCTGTTCGTCGAGCTGACCGGGGACCAGGCGGCGTTCCCGTCGGACTCGCGGCGCATGGTGTCCGCGCTCGGCAGCGACGACCTCACCCACGTCAGGGTGCGCGGCACCCACTTCGGCGGGGCGATCGCGACGGGGGAGCCGACCGGCAGCGAGCTCGCCGCGGCCGAGATCGCCTCGTGGCTGCGGGAGCGCCACGAGCTCGCACCGCCCGCCTTGACCTGAAGTCCGATCGAGGTCCTAGCGTCGGCCGCGTCGAGCCGATCGAGGAGGACGACGATGACCGTCGAGCTCAACCACACCATCGTGCCGAGCCGTGACCAGCGGGCCGCGGCGAAGGACCTCGCCGAGATGCTGGGGCTGGAGGTGACCAAGGCCGGCCACTTCGACGCCGTGCACCTCGGGAACGGGGTGAGCCTCGACTTCATGGACGTCGACGAGGTCCCGCGCCAGCCGATGCACCTCGCGTTCCTCGTCTCCGAGGAGACGTTCGACGAGGTGCTGAATCGGCTCGGGGAGCGTGACCTGCCGTACTGGGCGGACCCGATGCACACCCGGGCACGCCAGCTCAACGCCTACTTCGGCGGGCGGGGTCTGTACTGGGACAGCAACCCCGACGGTCACAATCTCGAGGTGCTGACCCGCGCGGCCTGATCGGCTTCAGGGTCCGGCGCGGCTGGTGTAGGCGTGTCCGGTGGGGGTGGTGGTTCGCACGGTGTGGGGGTTGTCGCCGAGCCCGTCGGCGAGGACCTCGACGTGCCAGCCCGGCATCTCGCGGGCGTAGTTCCCCCTGGCGCAGACCCCGCGGCCGTTGGTGAAGCTGGTCGGGCCGCCGGCGCGGGATTGGCGGATGTGGTCGTGGTGGCGGATCGGGGCTTGTCGCAATTCAGGGGAGCACGCCGATAGGGGGGCGCGGCACCGTCCGCCGTCACGCAGCTCGATCAGCTGGGCGAGGAACCCGTCGAAGCGCCGCTGCTGTGATTC
>JAVXWR010000490.1:0-9478 GCA_032230725.1 Actinomycetota bacterium | reverse complement strand
GGCCCACCGCGGCGAGGAGCGCGACGCCGGGCCCGGCGACCTGCGTCGTCGAGATTCCCCCGACGAGGTCCAGGGCGTTCCGGGCGGTGGCGAGCAGCCGGTCGAGCACCTCCAGTGGCGAGCCCAGCGGGCGGGAGAACCACGACTTGGCGGTGATCCCGCTGTTCTCGGCGGAGCCGGTGAGCAACCGGTAGAGCAGTAGCTGCGCGAGGGCGGCGAGCAGCGGCACCGCGCAGCGCGCCGCGACCGCGAGGAGGCGACGCGGCGGGTCGAGCCGGCGCCGGCAGCGCGCGGCGAGGGTCGTGGCCACCCCGGCCAGGACCACGACGACGAGGACGAGCCCCTCCGGGCGGGCCAGGACGAGCGGGGTGGCGACCCACGGGAGCACCCGGAACCGGCCGGCGTGCTGCCCGCGGACGAACGCCAGCAGGGTCCCGGCCACGAGGACGGCGACCAGGCCGACCTCCATGCCGCTCGTGGCCCCCCACAGCAACGGCCCGCACAGCGCGGTGAGGACGCCCGCGACGGTGCCGGCGCGCGGGGAGCCCAGCGCGCGGCCCAGCAGGGCGACGAGCACGACGGTGCCGGCGAAGCAGACGACGCCGAGCGCCAGCGCCGCGTAGAGCAGGAGGCCGGCCGGGACGACGACGGAGGCGACGCCGAGCAGGACGACGTAGAGCAGGCTGCTCGCCCCGGTGGTGCGGGGTGCGCCGGGCTGGTAGCGCAGGAACTCGCCGAGACCGATCTGGTGGGCGTACTGCAGGTGGATGTAGACGTCGTCGAGCGGGGGGACGACGCGGCCCTGGTTGTAGGCCGCGTCGAGGGCCAACGTCGCCAGCGCGGTGACGACGGCGAGCGCGCCGACGGCGAGCAGCGACGCGTCGGGACGCCTCGAGTGGGGCTGGAGGTCCCCGTGTGGGTGATCGGCGGTCCGGTCCGGGCGAGGCTCCTCGGCCCCGAGCTCCGGGTCGGCCATCGTCTGGCCCCTGGTCACGGCATGTCCTCCTCGTCCCGCCTCCCCGGCGGCGACCCGGCCACGGTAGGCGGGCGCCCGGCGGTGCCCGGGGGCGGGTCCGGGGGTGGAGGTGGGGCCACGGTGCGTGACCTGGGGCGTCGGGACCGGCGCGGGATAGCGCTCCACCCGACCGGGAGGAGCGCGGACCGCCCGGTCGAGGCCTCCAGGAGGGAGCGTCCGAGCCGGGCGGTCACCGAGCGTGCCGGGCGTGACCTGAGGTGCTGACGTCGTCGGGGAGGTGCTCGCTCGATCCACTGAACGGAGTATCAGGAATGGGCCGCCTGGTGCCGTTCCCTTCATCGAGCGGCGCGGTCACCGGACCGGGTCGCGCAGCCCATGACCGTCGGGGAGGTCGCACGTGGGGACGCTGACTGCGCTCACGACACGCACGAGCCGCCGTGCGGACCCGGACGCCGGGTCCGCGGGCATCACGCGCCTGCCCACGACCCCGCTGGTCGCGGTGCTCGCCCCGCCGTCGTCGCCCACGGTGCTGCCGCTGCCTCGCACCCGCGGCACCGCGCCGAACCCCGCCGTCCGCGCACCCGCGGCGCCCACGGTCGCGCCGGGGGCCCCGGAGACACCCGCCGTCGGGCTCACCCGGGTCGACATCCCGCAGCTGACGGGCCTGCGCTTCGTCGCCGCGGTGTGGGTGCTCCTGCTGCACGCCTCGTACGTGCCCGGCGACGTCTTCGCCCGCTGGACCGCGCCGATCGCCCCGCTGGTGGCGGCGGGCCCGCTCGGGGTGGACCTCTTCTTCGTGCTCTCCGGGCTCGTGCTCACCCGCGCCTACCTCGAGCGGCTCGGCCGGCGCCCGACGGCGCGGGGCACCTGGACGTTCTTCCGGGCCCGGATCGCGCGCGTGTGGCCGCTCTACGCGGTGGTGACCGTCGTCTTCGGGCTCTGGTGCTCGGCGCGGCTGGTGCTCGGCCACGACGGCGTCGTGACGTGGCAGAGCCCGCAGCCCGACCTCGGACCGATGGGCTGGCTGCGGCAGCTGACGATGACCCAGCTCTGGGACTCGCGCGGGATCGAGGGCATCTCGTTCGTGCTGCCGGCGTGGTCGGTGAGTGCCGAATGGCTGGCCTACCTGTGCTTCCCGGTGCTCGTGCTCGGCGTGTGGCGGATCCGGAACTGGCCGCTGCCGGTGCTCGGCGCGCTCGCCGTCGTCGCGTCCTCACCGATCGCGCTGGCGGCCGTGCTCTCCTCGGAGTCGGGCGAGACCGGGGCGTGGGCGTGGGCGCTGCGCATGGGGGGCGGGTTCACCGCCGGGATGCTGACGTGGCTGGTCGTGGCGCGGATCGAGCGGACGCCGCGGGTGGAGCTCTGGGCCCAGCGGATCGTGCTGGGCGTCCTCGCGGAGACCGCGCTGGTGGCCTACTGGGCCGCGTCCGCGCCGGTCTCGGCGGCCATCCCCGCGGCGGACCGGCTGTGGTTCGCGGTGCCGATGTTCCCGCTGCTGCTGGGCGCGTTGTGCCTGTCGCGGGGCGGCGTCGTGCGCTTCCTCTCGCACCCGGGGCTGCAGCACGGCGGCCGGATCTCCTACGCGATCTACCTCGTGCACTTCCCGCTCATCGAGATCACCGTCGTGGCGATGACGCGATTCCCGGCGCTGGCCCCGAACAGCTCGCTCGCGGCGCTCGCCGTGCCCCACGTGCTGGTCGGTTCCGTGCTGGTGGCGCACTACGCGTACCGGTGGATCGAGGAGCCGGCTCGCCGCCGGTTCGCCCCGCGCTCCTCCTGAGCGTGCGCGGCCGGGCCACCCGGGCGGCCCCCTCAGCTTCGATGATCACGGGCACGCCACGCAGCTCGGCGGGCGGGCGAACATGCGCGGTGTGCCCCTCGCCGGAGGGGAGCCGCGGAAGGGCACCTACACCGGCAGCCGGCGGAAGATCGGCCGCGGGATGTGGCGCAGCACCGTCATGACGGCGCGCAGCGGGGCCGGGGCCCACACCAGCTCGCGGCCCTTGGTGACCGCGTCCACGGCGATCTCGGCGACCTTCTCCGGCGTCGTGGAGAGCGGGGCCGCGTCCATGCCCTTCGTCATCTTGGTGTGCACGAAGCCGGGCCGCACGATCGTCACGCCGATCCCGTCGGCGCGCAGCGCCTCGGTGAGCCCGGTGTAGAAGGCGTCCATCCCGGCCTTCGTCGAGCCGTAGACGAAGTTCGAGCGCCGCGCCCGCTCCCCGGCCACGCTCGAGAGCGCCACGATGCGCCCGTGGCCCTGGCGGCGGAACTCGGTGGCCAGCGCCACGCCCACCGACACCGCGGCCACGTAGTTCACCTCGGCGAGCTCGACCGCGACGTCGATGTCCTGCCAGGCGGTCTCCTGGTCGCCGAGCAGACCGAACGCGACCACGGCCACGTCGACGTCCCCGCCCGCGAAGGCCTTGCGGACGGCCTCGGTGTGCACCGCGGCGTCCTTGGCGTCGAACTCGAGGGTCTCGACGTGCGCACCGGCCCGCGCGAGGCGCGCGGCCGCGTCGGCGAGGCGTGTCGACTGGCGGCCCGCGAGCACGATGCGCACCGGGCCGCCTTCGAGGTAGCGCTCGGCGATCGCGAGGCCGATCTCGGAGGTGCCCCCGAGCAGGAGCAGGGACGACGGGTGGCCGACGGCGTCGATCATGGGAGTTCCTGTCAGTTGGTGTCAGCTACAGCGGATCGGCCCAGCTCAGGACGTCAGCGCGAGCCGGCGCGACATGTCGGAGGCGAACACGCCACCCGGGTCCACGGCGTCGCGGACCTTGCGCCACTCGTCGACCCGCGGGTACATCGCCGCGAACGTCTCGGGGTCGGTCCGCGAGTCCTTCGCGGTGTAGAGGCGCCCGCCCATCGCGAGCACGCGCTCGTCGAGGCCCCGGCAGAACGCCCCGAGGCCGTCGACGATCGGGAAGTCGACGCAGATGTTCCAGCCCGGCATCGGGAACGACAGCGGCGCGCGGTTCCCCTCGCCGAATTTCTTGAAGACGTTGAGGAACGACACGTGCCCGGACGCGGCGATGTCGGCGATGATCGACCGGAACTCGGCCTCGGCGGCCAGCGGCACGATGAACTGGTACTGCAGGAACCCCTTCGACCCGTAGGCCCGGTTCCAGTCCCCGAACAGGTCCAGCGGGTGGTAGAAGGCCGTGAGGTTCTGGATCTGGCCCCGCTTGTTCTTCGTCTTGCGGTAGTAGAGCTCGCCGATCGCGGAGAACGTCAGCTTGTTCGCCAGCCCGTTGGGAAAGACGTCGGGCAGGTCCAGCAGCGTCGGAGCGTCGAACTTCAGCGGGTCCTGCCGCAGCTTCTCGGGCAGCTCGTCGAGCCGGGCCAGCGATCCGCGCCCCAGCGCCGCCCGGCCGAGCGCGGGCCCGGTGGAGATGGAGTCGAACCACGCCGAGGAGTAGTCGTAGGCCTCGTCGGAGCCGTCCGAGAACCGCTCGATCGTCTCGTCGAGGTTCGCGGTCCGCTCGGTGTCGGCGACGAAGTAGGCCGTCTCGGTCTTCGTCATCCGGATCGTCGCCCGCAGGATGATGCCGGTAAGGCCGATGCCGCCGACGGTCGCCCAGAACAGCTCCGACTCCGGACCCTCGGGCTCGATCCGGCGGACCTCGCCGGTGCCGGTGAGCAGGTCCATCGAGACCACGTGGTCGCCGAAGCTGCCCGCGCTGTGGTGGTTCTTGCCGTGGATGTCGTTCGCGATGGCCCCGCCGATCGTGACCTGGCGCGTGCCGGGCAGCACCGGGACCCACAGCCCGAACGGCAGCGCGACGCGCATCAGCCGGTCGAGGGAGACGCCCGCGTCGAGATCGACCAGGCCCGTCTCCGCATCGATCGCGCGGATGCGGTTTCGCGCGGTCATGTCGACGACGAGGCCGCCCGCGTTCTGCGCGGGGTCGCCGTACGAGCGCCCGAGCCCCCGCGCGATCACGCCACGCGCGCCGGCGGAGGTGATCGTCTCGGCGAGTCGGTCGTCGGCGGTGACCTCGTCGCCGGACAGCACGGTGGCCCGGCTCGGCGCGGTCCGGGCCCAGCCGACCAGGGTCTTCACGGAGCGTGGCATCGGATCGAGGCTAGCGGGCGCCGCTGCGCGGTCTGCTCCCGGTCGTCGTGCAGGCGTCGGCGAGCCCGGCCAGCGTCACCCCGAGCTCCTGGGCGAGCGCGGCGATCGTGAAGAACGCGGGGGTGGGGACCCGTCCGCTCTCGATCTTGCGCAGGGTCTCGGGCGACATCCCGACGGCGGCCGCCACGGCGACCATCGACCGGTCGCCCCGCGCCTCGCGCAGGGCCTGACCGAGGAGCCGGCCGCGCTCGCGGTCGTCGGGGGTCAGCGGCACACGCACCATGCCCGTGATAGTAATACCGGGATAATTATCCCGGAGAGGGCAGTGGTGATGATCGAGCTCAAGACCCCGGGCGAGATCGCCCTGATGCGCGAGGCCGGCCGGCTGACCGCGGCGGCGCTGGCGGCGGTCCGGGAGGCCGCCGTCGTCGGGACCCGGCTCGACGAGCTGGACGCGGTGGCGAAGGCGGTGATCACGCACGGTGCCGGGGAGGCGCTGTTCCTCGGCTACCGGCCGCGGTCGGCGCCCTCGCCCTATCCGGGCGTGACGTGCATCAGCGTCAACGACGCCGTGGTGCACGGCATCCCGGGCCGCTACCGGCTGCGCGACGGCGACCTCGTCAGCGTCGACTGCGGCGCGCGGCTGCAGGGGTGGTGCGGCGACGCGGCCGTCAGCTTCGTCGTCGGCGACGCCTCGCGCACCGACCTCGACCTCATCGCGACGACGACCCGTGCCCTGGAGGCCGGCATCGCCGCGGCCCGTCCGGGCGCCCGGCTCGGCGACGTCGCCCACGCGATCGGCGCCGTCGCGCGCGACGCGGGGTACGGGATGATGGCCGACCACGGCGGCCACGGCATCGGGCGCGAGATGCACGAGGACCCGCACGTGCCCAACGAGGGCCGCTCCGGACGCGGGGTGCGGCTGCAGCCCGGCCTCGTGCTCGCCCTCGAACCGATGCTGATCGCGGGCGGGACCGACGACTACGTCACCGACCCCGACGGCTGGACCCTGCGCACCGCCTCGGGAACCCGGGCCGCGCACGTCGAGCACACCGTGGCCGTCACCGACGACGGCCCGGAGGTGCTCACCCGCCCGTCGGGATCCCGGTGACGAGGACGCGGGCCGGCCCGGCCGCGAGCAGGGTGCGGGCGGGCGGCAGGAGCACGACGTCCATGGCCGTCAACTCTCCCCGATCGAGAGCGGCCCCGGTGTCGACAGGCCGGACTGCCCGACGTCGCGACGGGTGATCGTCGGCGGGACCAGCGGGCTCGTCGGGACCCAGCGCTCGAGGCTCGCGATGTCGGTCAGCGGGAGGCCCGGCAGGTAGACCGGGTAGCGGACCTCGCGCACCAGCGCCCGGGCCGTGGTCCAGGGGCCGCCCTGGGAGGCGGTGTAGCTGATGTAGCCGGACTGCACCTCGCTGCGGGCGTCGGTCGAGACCCGCCAGCCGGGGAGAGCGGCGATCCCGTCCCGGAGCAGCGGGAACGGCGTGCAGGGGAACAGGAAGGCGCCGGGCCAGTCGACGGCGGCGGGCACGCCGGGGGGCAGGACCTGCGCGAACGGCACCGTCACCGGCAGGCGCGGCACGGTGAAGCCCTGGTCGGCGGGCGTGTCGGCGGCGCTCACCAGCCGGATCGCGGTGTGGGTCGACGCGAGGGCGGGGTCGAGGCGCAGATCGCGGGCGCGGGGCGCGTCGACCGAGGCGGACACGGAGAACTGCGTCGCCTCCTCGTCGAGGGGCACGCGGGTCACGTCGGTGACGGTGCCGTCGGGCGCGCGCGAGCCGAGCTCGGCGACGACGTCGCCGTGGGCGACCGGCCCGGTCAGGGTCACGACGATCGGGGTGTCCGGCCGGGCGGCGCGGGTGAGCGGCAGGCCGAACCAGGCGGTGGTGACGGCGGGGCCGTGCCAGCCGGGGAGCGCGGCCCCGGACACGGCGGCGGTGGATCCTGCGGCGGGTCCGGGACCGGCGGCGGCGAGGAGGCCGGCGGCGGGGTCGGCCTCGACGCGGAGCCGGTCGGCGATCCCGCAGGAGCGTCCGTGCAGCGAGGTCACCGAGTCGGAGGCGAGCGTGTAGGAGTCGCGGCGCTGCACCGCGGTGCGGGCGAAGGAGAGCACCTCGATGGCGACGACGAGCACGACGACGGCGAGGGCGAGGGCCGGGGCGAGCCCGAGGAGCCTCACGTCAGAAAAGTCTCGTTGCTGACCTCCAGTGTCAGTTTTCCGGCGTTCACGACCCAGGGTCCGCCGGACCGCCACGACCGCGCACCCGACCGCGAGGACCACGCCGAGGACGAGGACGGCGTCGGCGAACCGGATCCCACCGAGCTGCGGGGAGATCGTCGACCACGTGATGGCGTAGCTGGAGATCCAGTGCCACTGGTTGAAGCCCGCGAGCGTGAGCCCCGAGGCGCCCGCGGCCAGCGCCACCGCCCACGCCGCCCGCCGCGGGGCCCGCTCGGCGTCGGCCGGCGCGCGCAGCCACGCGTCGAGCGCCAGCAGCGTCGTCGCGGTCCCCAGCACCGCGAACGCCCCGAAGTGGTGGGTCCACTTGGTCGGGGTGAAGGCGAGCGCCACGAGCGAGAGCAGGGTGGTGACGACGATCCGGTGCGCCCCCGGCGATCGTTCCACCCCCCGGACGAACGCCAGCGCGCCCAGCGCGAGCGCGAGGAGGAGCACCGGGGCGCGGCGGCCGAGGTTGCCCTCGGCGTCGCCGACGGTGAGCAGCGAGGTGTAGCGCACGTACTCGTCGGTCCAGGGTCGGTCGCCGCCGATGAGGGTGCGGATCCCGACCGAGTCGAGCACCGACGCCCACGTCTGGTCGGCGTAGACGAGGACGAGCGTCAGGCCCAGCGCCGCGATCCCGACGACGGCGAGGGCGACCACGCCGAGGCGGTCGGCCCGGACGAGGCGCACCAGCGGGACGACCGCGGCCACCAGCGGCGCGAAGGCCATCAGCCCGGTGGGTGTGACGGCGAGCGTGATCCCGGCGACCAGCAGCGCCACGACCAGCGGGGTCACCGACCGGCGCTCCACCGCCCGCTCGGTGAGCAGCAGCACTGCCGTCGACCCGACGAGGACCCACGGCTCGGGCCGCACGCCGAGGTCGTAGGGCAGCCACCACGCGAGGTAGACGACGCCCGCGAGCCACGGGACGAGGCGCGGGAGCCGTTCGAGGCCGAGGCGCGGCAGGACCGCCCGCGAGAGCAGGAACCAGCCGACGATCGCGAGTGCGGTGGCCGGCAGGCGGAGCCAGAACGGGGCCGGGTCGACGCGGGCGATGAGCGCGAGGACGTCGTAGAACCAGCCGAACGGCGCCTCGGGGGAGTCGAGCCAGCGGAAGACGGTGCCGACCTGCCCGTTCTGGGTCCGGGAGCGCACGATGCCCGCGATGTAGCCGTCGTCGACGGTCAGCGGGCCGATCACCTGCCACAGCAGGAGCCCGAGTACGACGCCGGCGTCGACGATCCGACGGGAACGTCGATGCGAGGACGGCTCCGTGCTCACGTCAGGTGTTGAAGCAGGGGAGCACGCCGATAGGGGACCGTCGCTGACGAGCTCGCGACGCCGCCGGCCCGCCACCACCACCGCACCCAGCGCCAC
The DNA here is from genome assembly GCA_032230725.1 of Actinomycetota bacterium. Lineage (GTDB taxonomy): Bacteria > Actinomycetota > Actinomycetes > Mycobacteriales > Pseudonocardiaceae > Actinomycetospora. The sequence goes on along the minus strand of JAVXWR010000490.1, from coordinate 820 downwards.
CGCGAACGCCACCACGGCCAGCCCGCCGAGCGCGATCTTCAGCCAGCCCGCCGAGGTCTGGAACCGGGTGTCGGCCACCACCGCGAGCGACACCCCCGCCGACGAGGCCGCCCCGGTGAAGGCGCCCGCCACCGCCGGGCGGGTGTCCCCGTCGAACCGCGCGACCGGCCGCGGCCCCGACGGCGCCTCCAGCGTCACCGTCGTCGCGTCGATCCCGCTGACCAGCCGCACCGTGCAGGGGCCGCCGGGCAGCGTCACCGGGGCCATGTCGTGCCCCCCGACCGCGACCGACACCGCCGGACCGGGACCCGCCGTCATCGTCAGGCCCTGCAGCGGCTCGGCCAGCGGGTCGGGGCGCGGCGGTGTCGTCGAGAGCAGCACCGTCCCCGGCGCGACGGCCCGCACGGCGTCGCAACCCACCGCCGCCGTCGTCGTCACCGGTTGGTAGGGCAGCATCGGGATCGCCGCGGGCGCCGGGGACGACGAGCCCGGCGCCGGCCACGAGTAGGTGACGTCGGGCCGGGACACCGGCGCGAACGGGAACGCCAGCGCCGCGAGCACCGAGACCACGCCGGCGACGAGGGCCACGAGCCGCGCTGAGCTCCGCATCAGCCGAGGTACTCGCGGCCGGAGTACGCCTCCCTCGCGAGGGTCGGGAAGCGCGTGAGCCCGCCGCGGGAGACCCGGCCCACGGTCAGGTCGTAGCCGTCGACGGGGTGGTCGTAGACGATCCGGTCGACGTTGCCCCACTGCAGCGTCGGGGGTCCGCCGGGGGTGACGCCGGAGAAGATGCGCACCGTGGCCCACGTCCGCTCGGACT
>JAVXWR010000475.1:0-5133 GCA_032230725.1 Actinomycetota bacterium | reverse complement strand
CCGTTCGGGCGGACCGTGCTCGACGCCGCGATGCTGCACGAGGTGATCGGCGGGCACGACCCCGAGGACCAGACGTCGATCGACGCGCCGCTGCCCCCCGTCGTCGAGGCGGCCCTGGCCGGGGCCCGCGGCGACCTCGCGGGGGTGCGCGTCGGCGTCGTCACCGAGCTCACCGACCAGGGCGCCTCCGGCTCGGGCTTCCAGACCGGGGTGCTCTCGGCGTTCACCGACGCCGTGCGGGTGCTGACCGACCTGGGCGCCGAGGTCATCGAGGTGTCCTGCCCCGCGTTCACCTACGCGATCCCGGCCTACTACCTCATCGCGCCCAGCGAGGCGTCGTCCAACCTCGCCCGGTTCGACGCCATGCGCTACGGCCTGCGCGTCGGCGACGACGGCGCGCACTCGACCGACGAGGTCATGTCGCTCACCCGCGAGGCCGGCTTCGGCCCCGAGGTGAAGCGCCGCATCATGATCGGCACGCACGCGCTGTCGGCCGGCTCGATCGACGCGCTCTACGGCAAGGCCCAGCGCGCCCGCACCCTGATCGTCCGGGACTTCACCGCGGCCTTCGAGCGCTGCGACGTGCTCGTCTCCCCGACGGTGCCCACCACGGCCTTCCCGCTCGGTGACCGCGTCGACGACCCCGTCGCGATGTACCTCGCCGACCTCTGCACGATCCCGGCCAACCTCGCGGGCACCGCGGGGCTCTCGGTGCCGTGCGGGGTCTCGGCGGAGGACGGGCTGCCGGTGGGGCTGCAGGTGATGACGCCGGCGCTGGCCGACGACCGCGCCTACCGCGTCGCCGCGGCCTACGAGGTCGCCCGGGACTCCGCGTCCGGCGTGGCGTTCGCGTCGACCATCCCCGATCCCGCCGCGCTGCAGGGAGCGTCATGACCAGCACCGTCGAGGCCGCGCCGTACACGGTCGAGGAGGTCGTCGAGCGCTTCGACCCCGTGATGGGGCTCGAGGTGCACGTGGAGCTCAACACCGCGACGAAGATGTTCTGCGGCTGCCGCAACGAGTTCGGCGCGGAGCCCAACACCCACGTCTGCCCGGTGTGCCTCGGCCTGCCCGGCTCGCTGCCCCGGCTCAACGCCCGCGCCGTCGAGAGCGCCGTGACGATCGGCCTCGCCCTCAACTGCTCGGTGCGCGGGCACACCGGCTTCGCCCGGAAGAACTACTTCTATCCGGACATGCCGAAGAACTTCCAGATCTCCCAGTACGAGGACCCGATCGTCTTCGACGGCCACCTCGACGTCCCGCTCGACGACGGGTCGACGTGGCGGGTGGAGATCGAGCGCGCCCACATGGAGGAGGACACCGGCAAGTCGCTCCACATGGGGGGCGCCACCGGCCGGATTCACGGCGCGGACTACTCGCTGCTCGACTACAACCGCGCAGGCGTCCCGCTCATCGAGATCGTCACGCGGCCGATCGTCGGCGCCGGCGTCCGCGCTCCCGAGGTGGCCAGGGCGTACGTCTCGGCCCTGCGCGACATCGTCAAGGGCCTGGGCGTGTCCGACGCGCGCATGGACCAGGGCTCCATGCGCTGCGACGTCAACCTCTCGCTGAAGCCCCGGGGCGCGACGGAGTTCGGCACGCGCACCGAGACCAAGAACGTCAACTCGCTGCGCTCGGTGGAGCGGGCGGCGCGCTACGAGATGGGCCGGCAGGCCGGGGTGCTCCTCTCGGGCGGGACGGTCCGGCAGGAGACGCGGCACTTCGACGAGCAGTCCGGCACCACCTCGCCGGGGCGCGCGAAGGAGACCCTCGCCGACTACCGCTACTTCCCCGAGCCCGACCTCGTGCCGATCGAGCCGTCCGCGGCGTGGATCGAGGGGCTGCGGGCGGCGCTGCCCGAGCGGCCGTGGGAGCGACGCGGGCGCATCCAGAACGACTGGGGCCTCTCCGACGAGGAGATGCGGGACCTGGTCAACGCGGACGCGCTCGACCTCGTCGCCGACACCGTGGCGGCCGGCGCGCCCTCGGAGTCGGCCCGCTCGTGGTGGGTCTCCTATCTGGCCCAGGAGGCCAACGTCGCGGGCGTGGCCCTGACCGAGCTGGCGATCACCCCGGAGCAGGTCGCGCGGGTCATCGCGCTGGTGGCCGAGGGGACGCTGACGAACAAGCTGGCCCGGCAGGTCGTCGACGGGGTCCTGGCCGGCGAGGGCTCGCCCGACGACGTCGTGGCCGGACGCGGGCTCGCGGTCGTCAGCGACGACTCCGCGCTCACGGCCGCCGTCGACGAGGCCCTCGCCGCGCAGCCGGCCGTCGCGGAGAAGATCCGGGCCGGCAAGACGAAGGCCGCGGGGGCGATCGTGGGCGCCGTCATGAAGGCCACCCGCGGACAGGCCGACGCCGCGCGGGTGCAGTCCCTGGTGCTCGAGCGGGTCGCCGCCTCGTCCTAGATCCCGGCACATCGACCGAAGGGCACCGTCGACCACCTCCGGGTGGACGGCGGTGCCCTTCTGTCGCGCAGGGTGATCCGCGGTACTCCGAGAGACTCACCGTGACCAATCCGTAACCGAGCCCGGTCTCACCCGTTGGTGTCTACGGAGAACAGCTTGTGGCTGTGCTCCGGGCGGACCGGTTCTTGATCCGCCATCCGGTCGTACTCACTCACACGGATAGGAGAGGCATTCGCATGGGCGTTCACGCTCCCCGCTCGTCGTCCCACGTCGCCCGCCTCGCCGGTCGAGGGGCCCTCACGGCCGCTGCGGCCCTGGCGCTCACCGGCGGCACCGCCTCGATGGCCTTCGCGGCGGAGGCACCCGGCGTGCCCACCACGCAGGACATCCAGAGCCACGCACAGAGCGGGACGCACGAGCTGCAGGACGCCGCGAAGAAGGCTCCGCTCCCGAGCGCCTCGGACGCGTCGGCGCACGACGTGTCGAGCGCGATGAAGCAGCACGCGTCGGAGGCCCAGGGCAAGGCGAGCGACTCCGCCTCCTCCATGAAGGCCGACGGCGAGCACTTCGCGAGCAACACCAGGAACGACGCGCAGCACGCGGCCACCAACTGGGCCGCGGCGGCCAAGGGCGGCGTCACGCCGTCGGAGGCCTCCCACCAGTTCGGGCTGATGTCGAACGACGTGGAGCACGCCGCCCACCACGGCAAGGCCGACATCACGCACCGGAGCGACGCGCTCTCCTCCTAGAAGCGGTCCGGGGCCCCGACCCCGGATCCCGCGGCGGCCCGCCGCGGACCGTCCGACCGACTCCGACACGGTCGGGCGGCCCACCGGGCTCGTCCGCTCCCCGAAGCGCCACGGCCCCGTCACCGCACCCCTGCCCGGGTGCGGTGGCGGGGCCGCGGTGCTGTAGGTGCGCTTCGCGCTCGTGAGCACTAATCCGTCCTATGACACGGATTAGTGCTCACGAGCCGTAGGCATCTAATCCGGTCCGGAGCCACCGCCCGACGGCGGGCGGATGCGGATCACGCGGTCGTCCGTGGGGCCCGGGGTACCGCCCGGGTCCTTGTTCACGGTGCCGATCCAGAGCATGCCGTCGGAGGCGAGGTCGGCCCCGGAGATGCGGCCGTAGGTGTTCTGCAGGACCGCCTCCGGCGCCCCGACGAAGCGTCCCTCCGCCGTCGGCTTGAGCGCGAACATCGCCTTCGCGCCGCTCAGCCCGACGAGCAGCGAGCCCCCGCCGGCCGCGCATCCATCCACCCCGGGCCGGTCGGGCCAGGTCCATGCCGGCGCCGCGGCCGCCGCCCCACCGGGGGCGCTCCCGGGCCGCACACCGAGCAGGACGTCGCGGGTGCCGGCGCGGTCGGTCACCCACGTGGTGTTCGAGGAGACGTCGGCGCACACGTCGCCGGGGGAGTGCAGCCCGGAGCCGATCACCGGCGACGTCGGGTCGGGGTCGCCCGGCGCGGGGCGACCGAACGGGTCGATGCGCAGCAGTTTCCCCGCGAGGGAGAGTGGGGCGGCCGCCGAGGCCGCATCGCCGGCGTCACCGGTGGCCACCAGCAGCGTCCCGGTCGGCTCCACCCCGATCGCGCCGCGGTTGCCCGTCGCCGGACCCCGCGGGATGCCGGAGAGCACCGGCTTCGGGACGTCGCCCTGGGCGATACGCAGCACCGTGTTCCCGGCGGCCGTCGTCGCGTAGGCGTAGATCAGCTGGTCCTCGGTGTAGGTCGGGGAGAGCGCAAGCCCGGTGAGCCCGCCGTCCCCCGTGGCGTCGACGGCGACGGTGGCCACGACCTGCGGCGGGGCGTCCGGCGCGACGCGCAGCACGCGCCCGGTGGTGCGCTCCGCGACGAGCGCGGCCGTCCCGCCGGGCAGGGTGACGACCGCCGAGACGGGCGCCAGGCAGGTCGCCACCACCTGCGGGTCCGGGTCGACGCACGGGCCCGGCGGCGGGACCGGTCCGCCCGACTGCGGCGCGGCGGGTGGCGACGGTTCCGAGGGCGCGGGCGACTGGGGCGACGGGACCTTCTCCGGGCCGATCTCGGGGTTGTCGCGCCACGGCTGTGACGAGGCGTCCGGGAACCGGGCGCAGCCCGCGGCGAGCAGGGCGAGCACGACGAGCAGCACCGCGGCGGCGGCGCGCACGCTGCGCGCCTGCCCGGTCGGACGTCGCCCGTCCGGCACGGGGAACCACGGACCGGACACGGGAGGACAGCCTAGGCGCGGGCGGCTGAGCGCACCGTGAGCCGGGCAGCACTAGCCTGGCGGGCGATGGCCGAGAACAGCGAACTGATCGTCCTGGTGCCCGACGAGGTCGGGGAGCGCGCCCTCGCCGCGCTCGACGGCGTCCGGGCGGTCCGCTACGACGAGTCCGCCGGGCCCGAGGGCCTGCCCCCCGAGGCCGCCGAGGCCGAGGTCCTCGTCCCGGGCTTCCTCGCGCAGGACGCGGCGGCGGCGATGATGCAGGCCTGCCCGAAGCTGCGGCTCGTCCAGCTGCTCTCGGCCGGCGCGGAGAAGTTCGTCGGCCACCTCCCCGACGGCGTCGCGCTCTCCGACTGCAAGGGCGCGCACGGCGGGGTCACCGCCGAGTGGGTGCTGGCGACCGTCCTCGCCGTCGTGCGGGAGATCCCGCCGTTCGTCCGGAACCAGCTCACGGGGACCTGGGACCAGCACGTCACCGACACCCTGCTCGGCAAGCGGGTGCTGCTCGTCGGGGCGGG
>JAVXWR010000444.1:0-15721 GCA_032230725.1 Actinomycetota bacterium | reverse complement strand
TGCTCGGGTGCGCGGGTGTCCTCGTGCCAGGCGGGGGCGGCCGCCGCCGTCGTCGGGCGCTCGTCCGGGGCCGGGCCCGGTGGGCCGGGCGGCCCGGACTCGGCCGGCAGGTCGGCGACGAGCGGCTCGAGCTCGCGGCGGAACCGGGCCCCGTAGGCGGCCTTCGCGCGCTCGTCGTACTCGACGAGGGTCAGCATCCCCGCGTCGTGCGCGGCGCGGAGCCGGTCGTCGATCTCGCGCCGTTCCCGGTCGCCGATGCGCAGCTCGCTGCTCTCCGCCTCCACGCCGCCATCCTGGCCCGTGGTTGTTGCGGTCGCGAGGGGGACCTCACGGTGCGGGCTGGCACGAGGGGCACCACCACACCTCACGGGTGTGCGGGGCCCCGACCTGGGCGACGGGTGATCCGCGGGCCGGACGAGCGACGGGGGAGGTGCCGGCGGGCCGGAACCTGATCAGCGTCCCGCACCGCCGGCACGGCCGGTTCGACCGGCCCGTGACCCAGTGGTTCTCGCCGCGGCGCGTCACCCCGGTCGTGGTCATGCCGGTGCCGTGCTCGAGGCTGTGAGTGATCATCCGCCGGCCGAGGGCCAGCAGCGGCTCGAGCTCGACGTCCCCGATCGGGGTCCAGGGCCACCGGCCCCGCAGGAAGCACAGCTCGACGGCCCAGAGGTTGCCGAAGCCGGCCACCCCGCGCTGGTCGAGCAGCGCCTCGACGAGCGGTCTGGACGGGTCCCGGCGCAGGCGCCGTACCGCCTCCTCGGTGTCGAACTCCGCCTGGGTGGCGGTCGGCTGACCGGCGAGCACGTCCGGGCCGAGGTGGGAGACGACGCGGTGCTCGTCACGCGTCTCGAGCAGCTCGAGCACGGGGACGCCGAGCCCGACGAGCGAGACGCCGGAGTCGAGCGTGAGGGCGGCCCGCAACTTCGGCAGCAGATGGCCGGGCAATGCCGGGCGGCCGTCGTCACGGTGCTTGCGGATCAGGGTCCACGACCCGTCCATGCTCAGGTGGCTGTGCAGGGTGAGCCGGCGCCCGTCGCGCTCGATGCGGGTCAGCAGGTGCTTGCCGTGGGCGCGGGTCTCGGCCAGGCGGGCGCCGCGCAGGTCGGCCCCGGCGACGGCGGGGTGGCGCAGGTCGGCGCGGACGACGGTCGCGCCGGCCAGCGTGGACAGGCGGGCCGCGATCCGGTGCACGGCGTCGCCCTCCACGGGGCGGGTCTACCCGCCTCCGCGGTCAGCGACGAAGTGGATTTCCTGTCACTGGGTGCAAGCATCGGGGCTTTGCTTGCATCGACGGCTACCGCCCCAGCCCCGCCCGCGCCGCCGTCCACGCCGCAGCCCCGCACACCTGCCCGGCCGGCGCCGCGGCCCCCGGGTCGTCGGACGCGGCGAGGGCGCACCCGGTCCGCGCGGCCAGCCATTCCCGCACTCCGGGCAGCGCGGACACGCCGCCCCGCACCAGCAGCGGCGGACGGCCGGCGTCCGCGTCGGAGAGCAGCGCGACGATCGCGGCCCCCACCTGCTCGAGCCCGCGGGCGAACAGCGGGCCGAGGTCGGCGTGGGTGAGCCGCACGAGGCCGGGCGCGGGGTGCTCGGGCGCGAGGACCGGCACGGCGTCGTCGACGGAGCCCTCCGCGCCCAGCCGGGTCTTGGCGTCGTGCACCCCGCGCCGCAGCCAGAACCACGCGCGGTGGGCCTCGGCGTCGCTGGAGAAACGGATGCGCTCCGCGAGCGCCGTGGGTGCGCGGTCGAGCACGAGCTGCGTCAGGGCGTCGTCGAGGGCCTCGGCGCCGACCTCGAGGGCCCGGGCCGGCAGGCCGTCGCGCAGCGTCGCCGTCGTCGTCGCGGGGTCGGGCTGCTCGCGGTCGACGAGCGCGATCTCGGTGCCACCGCCCCCGAGGTCGGCGACGACGACGGGTCCGGTCCCGCCGAGCCGGATCGCCGCGGCCTGCGGCCCGGCCAGCAACGTCAGCTCGACGTCACCCCCGCCCGCGACGGCCCCGAGCGCCGCGCGCCCGGCCGTGCGCAGGGCCGCGGGCCCGGTGTCCGGGTCGGTCCACGACGCCGGGTGGAGCAGGGTCACGACGGCGGGCGCGGTGCCGCGGCGTCCGGCCTCGGCCTGCAGGACGCGGGCGATGAGGGCGGTGGCGACGTTCACCGCCGTCGTCGGGCGGGGCCACGTCGCGAGCAGCGGGTCGTCGGCGCCGCCGGTGGCCGTCGCGAGGAACGAGCGCGCGCGTACGACGGCCGCCTGGGGCTCGGCGTGCGCGGCGTCGAGGGCCGGCCGGCCCGCGAGCACGGTCCCGTCGTCGCGGGAGAGCACGACCGACGGGAGCGACATGGCGCCGTCCACCCGCACCGTCGTGACCCGTGTCCAGCCGTCGGCGGGGTCGACGTCCGCCGTCGCGCCCGTCGTCGTCGACGTGCCGTGGTCGACGGCCAGCACCCACCGGGGGTCTCCCATGGCCGAACAGCCTAGAAGGGTCGGCCCGAGACCTCAGGGGCGCAGGCGCACGGGGAGCGCGGCGAGGGCGTGGATCAGCACGCTGTGGCGGTACACCACGTCCTCGAGGGCGACCGCCGGCTGGAGATCCGGGTACCGGTCGAGGAGCGTCCCGAGCGCGACCTCGCCCTCCAGGCGCGCCAGTGACGCCCCCAGGCAGAAGTGGATGCCGTGGCCGAAGGCGAGGTGGCCGGAGACGTCGCGGTCGACGTCGTGGAGCTCGGGGGCGTCGAAGCGCTCGGGATCGCGGTTCGCGGCGGCGAGGGAGAGCGTGACGGTGGCGCCTGCGGGGATCGTCACCCCGCCCAGCTCGACGTCGGCGGCGGCGAAGCGCGCCGGGGTGTTGGACACCGGCGAGCCCCACCGCAGGAACTCCTCCACCAGCGTCGCGAGCGGCTCGCCCGCCGTGCGCACGGCCACCGCGCGGGCGCGCAGTCCCGGGTCGCGCAGCAGGGCGAAGACGCTGTTGGCGACGAGGTTCGCTGTCGTCTCGTGGCCGGCGATGAGCAGGATCATGCCCATCCCGACGATCTCCTCGTCGTTGAGCCGGTCGCCCTCGTCGGAGGCGGCGACCAGGCCGGAGAGCAGCGCGTCGTCGGGGTCGGCGCGCTTGGCGTCCACGAGCTCGGCGAGGTAGGCGGCGAGGCTCGCCGAGGCCTGCTGCTTCGCCTCCTGCGGCGACTCGTCGATCATCGTGTTCGACCAGTGCGCGAAGGCCTCGCGGTCGACCGGCGGGACGCCGAGCAGCTCGCAGATCACCGCCATCGGCAGCGGCACCGCGTAGGTCGCGACGAGGTCGACCGGCTCGTCGGCCGGGAGCGCGTCGAGCAGCGTCGCGGCGATCTGCTCGATCCGCGGGCGCAGCGCGGCCACCCGGCGCACCGTGAACGCCTGCACGACGAGCTTGCGCAGCCGGGTGTGCGCCGGCGGGTCGTTGAGCAGCAGCATGTGTCCGGACGGCCCGGGGATGATCGGCTCCGCGGGGCGCTGCGCCTCGGGCAGCAGGGCGCGCGGGTCCTTCGCCAGGCGGGCGTCGGTGAACGCCGCGCGCACGTCGTCGTAGCGGGTGACCAGCCAGGTGGTCCCGCCCCCGGGCAGGTCGACCTCGCGCACCGGGGCGATCTCGCGCAGCCGCGAGAGGATGGGGTACGGGTCGTCCCAGTACTCGTCGGTGAAGACGGGCCCGGTGGCCAGATCGGTGGTCACGCCGGAGAGTGTGTCAGCCGGGGCGTGCGGCCCGGGTTGTCCCGACGACGGCTCAGGCCTTCGGCTCGCCCATGCCGACCGAGTTCGCGCCGAACGAGCGCCCGGTGCGCCGGAACTGCTCCTCGAGCTTGGGCACCATGGTCCTGGCCTGCGCGAGGATCGGCAGGTCTCCCACCCAGGAGAACGTGATCGGGCGCAGCCCGGCGAGCAGGCCGACCGAGCGCGGCACGAAGACGCGGCGCTTACGCTTCGCGATGCCCTCGAGGAAGCCGCGGCCGCACTCCTCGACCGTCGCGATGCTGCCCAGGGGCGGCGGGAGCTTGCGCAGCGTGTCCTCGAACGTCGCCGAGTCCGCCTTCACGTCGCGCACGAGGTCGGTGTCGATCCAGCCCATGTGCGCGGTGCCGACGCCGACGCCGCGGTAGGCGAGCTCGAAGCGCAGCGCGTTGCCGTAGTTCTCGACGCCCGCCTTCGACCCGCAGTACGCCGCCATCCCCGGGAGCGCCGTGAACGCCGCCAGCGACGAGACGAGCAGGTAGTAGCCGCGACGCTTCGACACCTCCGCCACGGTCGCCGAGACCGTCCGCGACACCCCGATGAGGTTGACCTCCAACACCCGGGCCACGACGTCGGCCGGGCTCTCCGCGACGGTGCCGTGGTTGGCGATCCCGGCGTTCGCGATCACCACGTCGATCCCGCCCAGCTCGGCGACGGTGTGCTCGACCGCGGCGTCGAGGGAGGCCTGGTCGGTGACGTCGCAGGGCGCCCACGTGTGCTGGGGCTTGCCGTCCCCCCGTCGCTCCGCCCGCCCCTCGAGCTCGCCCGCGATCCGCTCGTGGCGCTCGGGCTCCAGGCCCAGCAGCGCGACCCGGGCGCCCGTGGCGGCTGCCTGCCGTGCGGTCTCCTCGCCGATGCCGCGGGCGGCGCCGGTGATGAGCACGACCTTGCCGGTGATGTCGTAGGCCATGGCGGAGCTCCTCTCAGGCCCGCGCGTGCGCGGGGGTGATGACGTACTCGTCGGTCTTCATGTGCTTGAGGCGCCGGCGGAACGGCATCGTGAACGTGGGCCAGAGCGCCGAGTTGTGGCCCTGGCCGTCGAGGTACCAGCTCTTGCACCCGCCGTCGACCCACACCGTGCCCTCGGTGAGGCGCTGCATCTCCTCGACGAACCGGTCCTGGACGTCCTGGCGCGGCTCGACCGCGCCCACCGTCGAGGTCCGCAGCCGGCGCAGCACGTCCATGACGAGGTTGATCTGCGACTCGATCATGAAGACGACCGAGTTGTGCCCGAGCCCGGTGTTGGGCCCGAGCAGGGTGAACAGGTTCGGGAAGCCCGCGATCATGGTGCCGTTGTGGGCGAACATCGTGTCGCCCCAGTGCTCGGCGAGGCTGCGCCCGTCGCGGCCGAACACCCGGTGGCTTATCGGCAGGTCGCTGATCGAGAAGCCGGTGCCGGCGATGATCGTGTCGACCTCGTGCTCGGTGCCGTCCTCGGTGACCACGGCGTGCGGGCGGACCTCGGTGATGTGGTCGGTGACCACCGCGACGTTCTCGCGGTCCAGCGCCGGCAGGTAGGTGTTCGACAGCAGGATTCGCTTGCAGCCCATCGAGTAGTCGGGCGTGATCTTCTCCCGCAGCGTCGGGTCGGAGACCTGGGTGCGCATGTGGCGCTCGGCGAGCTTCGCGGCCTTCGCCATGCGCTCGGGGTCCTTGAACCCGAAGACGAACGTCTCGCGGCCCCAGTAGATGGCCTCGCGCAGGACGCGCTGCAGGATCGGGAACCGTCGGAACGCCCACTTCTCGACGCCGGTGAAGGCGCGGTCCCGGCGCGGCATGATCCACGGGGGCGTGCGCTGGAAGACGGTCATGTGCCCGACGACCGGGGCGATCTCCGGCACGAACTGGATCGCCGAGGCGCCGGTGCCGATGACGGCGACGCGGCGGCCGCGCAGGTCGAGGTCGTGGCGCCAGGTGGCGGAGTGGAACACCTCGCCGGCGAAGTCGTCGAGGCCGGGGACGTCGGGGAACGACGGGTCACTCAGTGCACCGGAGCCCAGGACGACGGCGTCCGCGGTCCAGGTGCCGCCGGTCGTCGTCACGGTCCAGCGCTGGTCGTCGTCGGACCAGCGGGCCTCGGTGACCTCGTGGTGGTGACGGGTGAAGCGGTCGATGCCGTACTCCGCCGCCACCCGCTGCAGGTAGGCGTGGATCTCGGACTGGGCGGAGAAGGAGTGGCTCCAGTCCGGGTTCGGCGCGAAGGAGAAGGAGTAGAGGTGGCTCGGCACGTCGCACGCGCAGCCCGGGTAGGAGTTGTCGCGCCAGGTGCCGCCGACGTCGCCGTGCCGCTCGAAGACCAGGAAGTCCTCGACGCCGGCCCGGCGCAGGCGGATCGCGGTGCCGAGGCCGGAGAAGCCGTTGCCGACGATCGCGACGGACAGGTGTGGCACGCCCGCGTCGGCCCCGGCGGTCGGGGCGGGTTGTGCGGTCTCGGTGGTCATGCTCTGGGCCTCCCGTTTGGTACGTCTGCGTACCATGTTGCCGCCGAGCATGGTACGAGGTGGTACCATAAGCCAGTGACTGTGAGCGCGCACACGGCGGGTGGCGACGAACCCCCGGTCGTGTCGGCGATCCGCACGGGAGGCGCCGCGGCCCTGGCTCCGGCGGACCACCGCCAGCGACTCCTGGTCGCGATGGCCGAGCTGCTCGCGGAGCAGGGCTACGCGAGCGTGACCGTCACCGACGTCGTCGCGCGGGCCCGGGTGTCCAAGCGGACCTTCTACCAGCATTTCTCCGATCGCGAGGAGTGCCTGCTCGCCACCTACCGCGTCGTCGCCGAGGGTCCGCTGCACCGGATCACGCAGGCCGCGGAATCCGTCGCCGGGCAGGGACTGTCGCTGCGCGAGGCGATCGCGGGCCTGACCGGTGCCTACCTCGCGGCCATGGCCGAGCACCCGTTGCTCACCCGCGCGATGCTCACCGAGCCGGGCTCCACGGGGCCGGCAGGCCGGCGGGCGCGCCGCGAGGTGCTGCGCCGCTTCGCCGACCAGCTCGTCGCGCTCGCCGCGGGGGTGGGTGGGCGCGTCGGGGCCGGTCCGCTGCCCCTGGCGCTCGCCCAGGCCCTCGTCGGGGGGATCAATGAGCTGGTCCTCGCGGCCGTCGAGTCGGCCGACCGCGAGGAGGTCGCACCGGAGGCGATCGCCGAGGAGATCCTCGGCCTGCGGGGAACGGTCACCGACCTGGCGGTCGCGGTGCTCGAGCGGCGGGGCTGAGCCGACCCCGCCGCCCCGCCGCCCGGGGCATGATCACGAGCACTCGAGGCATGCCCACGCGCCGTCGGGGCTGCGCCCAGTGCCCTTGATCATCGGGGTGGGCGCAGCGTCGAGGTGAGGACAGCGCCCCCTCAGCGATCCCGCGCGAACAGCAACGCCAGGACCGTGCAGCCGAGCACGATCAGCACGGTCGGCAGGACGGCGATGACCGAGTCCGCGTCGACGGCCGCCAGTAGCGTCACGCGGCCTCCCCTCAGCCCCAGGCCGGGGTCGGAACCCCCGCGCGGTCGTCGCTCAGCACGGCGGCCGAGTGCCGGGTGATGACGACCGTACCCGCGACGACGACCGCGGCCGAGAGAATCTCCCCGACCAGGTCCGACGGGGTGCTCGCGACGTGCTCCCCGAGCACGAGCACGCCGAGCAGCACCGCGACCGCCGGGTCGGTCGTGCCGATCACCGCGTTCACCGGCGCGTTCATCCGGCCCAGGTACAGCGTGCGCTGGGAGAGCGCCCACCCGCTGACGACCGCACCGCCGCCGTACCACGTGGTCAGCGCTGCCGCCGCCACCTCGCCGCTCTCGCCGTGGCCCGCGACCCCCGACGCCGACGTCGCCGCGATCGTGCTGGAGCTCGCCGACGAGGAGCGTTCGGTGGTGCGGCCGCGTAGGTGCCTACGGCTCGTGAGCACTTTCGGGGGCTATCGCCCCCGAAAGTGCTCACGAGCGCGTCAGCGCACCCACCCATCGCGCGACGCCGTCCGGCCACGGGGCCGGGAGCCCGAGCGTCACGTGGGTGAACCCGGCCCCGAGGGCCTCGCCGATCGCCGTGCGGGTGACGTCGGGCTCGTCGTAGGAGACCCCGAGGTGGATCGAGCGGGTGATCGACGCCGGGTCCCGCCCGATCTCGGCGCAGTACCGGTCGAGCAGCGCGCTGCGGGACACCGCGTCCTCGAGGTCCCCGCCGGGGATGTTCCACCGGTCCGCATGCTTCGCCACGACACGCAGCGTCCGGCTCGCCCTCCCCCCTATCACGATCGGCGGGTGGGGCTGCTGGACCGGCTTCGGATTGCCGAACGCGCCGGTCAGCGTCACATGGGTGCCCGCGAAGTCGAACGGCTCGTCCTCGGTCCAGAGCCGTCGGATCACCGTGCACGCCTCGTCGAGGGCGCCCACCGAGTCCGCGAAGTCGTGGTAGGGCAGGCCGTGGGCGTCGTACTCGCGACGCGCCCACGGGACGCTGGGGCGGGATCCCGCACCGATCCCGAACTCGAGCCGGCCACCGGACAGGATGTCCACGGTCGTGGCGATCTTCGCCAGCAGGGCCGGCGGGCGGATCCGGTTGCTCGTGACGAGCAGCCCGAGGCGCAGCCGCGACGTCTGGGCGGCGAGGGCGGAGAGCAGCGTCCAGCCCTCGAGGATCGGGCCGTCCGGGTCACCGCCGATCGGCAGCAGGTGGTCGAAGAGCCAGGCGTGCTCGATCTCGGGCACGGTGTCGGCCTCGCGCCACACGCGCAGGACGTCGTCGTAGGCGACCTGCTGGGGTGCGGTCACGATCCCGAAGCTGGGTCGGGGCATGTCGGAGGTCCTCTCACCTGGCAGGATGCGCACAGCCGGAACATGGTTCCGCAACGTACCGTAGCGGAACGCGGTTCCGCTTGGCCACGAGGAGGGCCACGTGGCGCGGATCGACGAGGTGCCACGACGCCGCGCCGACGCCCGGCGCAACGAGGAGGCCCTCCTCGACGCCGCCGCCGCGGCCTTCGTCGCCACCGGCGTCGAGGTGCCGGTGCGCGACATCGCGGCCCGGGCCGGCGTGGGCGTGGGCACCGTCTACCGCCACTTCCCGACGCGGGCCGACCTCGTGGTCGCCGTCTACCGCCACCAGGTCGAGGCGTGTGCCGACGCCGGCCCGACCCATCTCGCCGAGGTCGCCTCGCCCTATGAGGCCCTCGTGCGGTGGGTCGACGGTTTCGTCGACTTCCTGGTCACGAAGCACGGGCTGGCCGGGGCCCTGCGCGGTGACGGCAGCCGGTTCGACGCCCTCCACGGGTACTTCCTCGAGCGGCTCGTCCCGGTGTGCGACGAGCTGCTGGCCGCGGCCGCGGCCGCCGGCGAGATCCGCGACGACCTGAGCGGCTACGAGCTCATGCGTGGCGTCGGGGGTCTCTGCGCCGGCGCGGAGGACGACGAGCGCTACGACGCCCGGCGTCTGGTCGGGGTCCTCGTGGCGGGCCTCAGGGCGCGACCACCTGGATCACCCCGCCGCTGACCCCGGCGACGAAGAGCCGGCCGGTCGTCGGGTCGACGCCGAGGGTGTACGGGTTCTGGACGGTCGCCACCCGGGCCACCGGACGCGGCTGCGGGCCGGTCATGTCGTAGCCGATGACCTCGTTCGTGCCCGACGACGCGACCCACACCCGGTCGCGCACCGGGTCGTAGGTGATCCCGTACGGGCCGCCCGGCTGCGGGATCGCGCCGACCTGGGTCGGCGGTCCCGTGGGGTTGGGCGCGAACACGAGAACCTCGTTCCCGCGGGTGTCCGTCGCGATCATCCGCCCGTGCCGGTCGGCCACGAGGTGCGTCGGGCCCTGCCCGGACGGGGCCTCGCCGACGATGCGCAAGGTGGCGACGTCGTAGGTGGTCAGCGTGTTCTTGCGCACGTCGATCAGCCCGACGAGGTCCCCGACGGGGGCCAGGCCCGCCGGCTGCACGGCGTCGGTGAAGACCTTGACGACCTGGTCGCCGCGGACGGCCGACACCGTGCCGCCGAGCTCGTCGGCGGTCATGACGGTGCCGTTCGGGTCCTCGGTGGCGTCGTGCGGGACGCTGCCGACGAACAGCGGCGCCGCGGCCTGCCCGCCCGGCAGCGACACCCGCACGAGGGCGTTGGCGCTCTCCACCGGGACGAGCACCGGGCCGCCCGGCGCGGCGAGCTGGAGGTGGCGCACGAACCCGGGCAGCGGGGTGCGGGTGCGCACGGCCCCGGTGTCCGCGTCGAGGAGCACGAGGCTGTTGGGGTTGCGGGTCGCGACGGCGACGGTGCGGGTCACGGGGTCGACCACGACGCCCTCGGGGGCCGAGCCGACCGGGATCTGCCGGCCCGGCGGCGGGGTCGAGGGCACCGGGGCGGACTGCGGCTCGGCGGCGAGCGAGAGGCCCCGGGTGTCGGGGCGGGTGCCCTCGGTGGGCACGCCCGGCGGGAGCAGACCCGTCGTCGGGGTCACCGGTCCCGCCGAGGGGGAGCTGGGTGCCGGGGCGGGCGGCGGCTCGTTGCTGCAGGCGTTGAGCGCCAGCCCGGCGACCGCGAGGGCAACCAGCAGGACGCGGGCTCGACGTCGAGGCATGTCCGGAGTATTCCGTTCGTCGCGTGAGGTCCGACGACGGCGGGTGCTGCCCGCCGTCGCCGTCCGGAAGGCCTCCGCGCGCCACGTCCGTTCGGTTCGGCCCCGGGGTGCCCGGCGCGCCGTCCCCCGGGCGTGGCACCGTCGCGGGGGAGACCACGCCGGGCAGGACGCCCGGCGACCACCCCGCCGCATCGTCGGCTTCCCTGGAGGACGTCATGGCCACGACCACGCTCTCGGTCCCCGAGATCCACTGCGACCACTGCCGCGCCGCGATCGAGGGCGCGCTCTCGCCGATCGACGGCGTGGAGGGCATCGACGTCGACCTCGAGCAGCGCGTGGTGCGGGTGGACCACGACGACGACCTCGCGCTCGGCTCGGTCGTCGAGGCGATCGAGGACCAGGGCTACGACGTGCCGGGCCGCGAGGCCTACATGCGGGCCTGATCACCCTGCCGGGGGAGGCCTACGCGGACTTGGTGGCCTTCTCGTCGCTGCTCTCGTCGTCGTCCTTCTTGCGGCGCGAGCGCGACGAGGACCCGGACTTCGCGGCCTTCGTGTCCGAGGTCTTCGTCGACGAACCCTTCGACGAGCTCTTCTTCTTCGTGGGCTTCTCCTCGGCGGGCGCCTCGGCCGCCGCCGCCGGAGCCGACTCCTCCGCGGCCGGTGTCTCGTCCGACCCCGACTCGGGCTCCGCGGCCTTGCCGCCCGCCGCCTCGACCGAGCGGCGGAGCGCGGTGAGCAGGTCGGTCATGTCGTCGGAGTCGTCCTCGGCGGCCGGCTGCGGCGCCGGGCGCTTGCCGCCGTGCTCGCGCTTGTACTCGATCAGCTCGCCGACGGCCTTGCGGTACTCGTCCTCGAACTGGTCGATCTCGAACTCACCGGAGAGGGAGTCGACGAGCGACTGCGCCATCGCCTTCTCCTGCGGGCGCAGCTCGACGTCGCCCTCGAGCACCGGGAAGTCGGCCTCGCGGATCTCGTCGGGCCACAGCATCGTCTGCAACACGATCGTCTCGCCGCGGACGCGCAGCAGGGCGAGGGTCTCGCGCTGGCGCAGCGCCACCTTGACCAGCGCCATGCGGTCGGTGTCGCGCAGCGCCTCGCGCAGCAGCGAGTAGGGCTTGAGCGCCTTGCTCTCGGGCTCGAGGTAGTAGCTCTTGTCGAGCAGCAGGGCGTCGACCTCGTCGGCGGGGACGAACTGCACGACGTCGATCTCGTGACCGCTCGCGGTGGGCAGCGAGGCGAGGTCGTCGTCGTCGAGCATGATCAGCTGCCCGTCGTCGGTCTCGTAGCCCTTCGCGATCTCGGAGTACGCGACCTCCTCGCCGCACACCGAGCACGTCCGCTTCTGGCGGATGCGCCCGCCGTCGACCTCGTGCACCTGATGGAAGCGGATGTCGTGGTTCGACGTCGCCGCGTAGAGCCGCACGGGCACGTTGACCAGCCCGAACGACACCGCGCCGTTCCAGATCGCGCGCATCGCGCGGCTCCCCTCGCTCCGCCGCCCGTCACCCGACGTGACGGCCACGTTGCCTCCAGGATGCCCCACACGCGTCTCGACTCCCAGGATCCGCGGACGACACGCGATCCGGGCGCGGCGCGGCGACACGCCGGAGGACGTCGCGGCGGGACTGTCGGGGGTGCAGGGCACCATGTCGGGCATGCAGGGAGTCGGTGAGCGCGACGGCCTGGTGCGGCCCATGCAGCCGGTCTCCGGCCACCTCCCGGTGGGCCGGCAGTGGAGCTACGAGGTCGACTGGAGCGGCATCCGCCTGCTGGCCGACGTCGACCAGGGGACGTTGTGCCTGCGCACCATCGAGGGGGACGACGTGACGGCGCGGTTCCCCGAGTTCGCGGGACTGGCCGACGTCGTGGCCGACGGGCTGTTCGACGGCGAGGCGGTGCTGCTCGACGCCGGACAGCCGTCGTCGCTGGCCCTGGTCGACCGGTTGCGGCGGGCCGATCCGCGCCGCGCGCGCTCCCTCGCCCGCGCCCGCCCGGCGATCTTCATGGTGTACGACGTGCTGCGGCTCTACGGCGTCGGGCTCACCGAGCGCCCGCTCGACGAGCGCCGGGCCACCCTCGGGCGGCTCGCGCTCGACGAGGTGGGCCGCATCCAGGTGTCGCCGGTGTACGACGACGGGGTCGCGCTGCTCGCCGGGGTGCGGGAGCAGGGGCTGCCGGGGGTGATGGCCCGGCGGCGGGACACCCCGTACGACGCCGAGGCCGCGCAGGACTGGTTGCGGGTGGTCGCGGGGGTCGATCCGGCACCCACCGCGCCGACCGAGATCGTCGCCGACCTGCCCGTTCCGCAGCCTTCCCGCCCCGGCCGGCCGGAGGAACCCGCGGCGGGTCCCGCGCTGGCCCCGGCGTTGCCCGGTCCGGCCGAGCCACCCGCGCCGGCTCCGGGCCCACCGGGGACCGGTCGCGGCCGGCACAGCCGCGACGACGAGGAGACCCCCGGGCTCTGGTGAGCGCGCGTCCTCAGGCGCGGGCCAGCAGGCCCTCGAGGAGCAGGCCGGTCAGCTCGCGCAGCACGGGGGTGAAGTCCAGGCGCATCGCGGCGAGGTCGGGCTCCTGCTCGTAGGCGGCGAGCATCGCCGCGGAGGGCTGGGCGGCCGTCCAGACCGCGCCGGCGCACAGGAACGTCGCCCCGGAGACCCGCATCGTCGCGGCCGCGTCGAGCTCGGGCACGTGGCGGCGCACGATGGCGGCGAGCTCCTGGGCGGCGGCCAGGGAGGCGTGCTTGTGGCGCACGGCGACGGCGGTCGAGACGTTGCGCTCGAGTACCGCCGTCTGCGCGCCGAGCAGGTCGCAGAGGACCGGACGCGTGGCGAGCGTCGTCGCGACGAGATCCGCGATGCCGTCGGCCCGTTGCTGCGCCGGTCCCGACGTCACCGGCCGGTCGGCGAGGGCGTCGAGCCACTCGTGCGCGCGGACGTGCAGCAGGTCGAGCAGCGCGGCCTCCCGGGACCCGACGTAGCGCAGCACGTTCGACTTCGCGAGCCCCACCCGTCGGCTGATCTCGTTGAGGCTCACCTGCGCGACCGGCATCTCGCCGAGCATCGCCGCCGTCGTCTCGAGGATCGCGCGCCGTCGCTCCTTGCGCTGCTCGTCGCTGCGGGCCCGCTGGAACGTCATGCCCCCAGATTACGGACCAGCGGTCCGTTGTGAAGAGACCGGCGGTCTGTTAGCGTCGCACTGCAACAGACCGCCGGTCTGTTGAGTGGGAGGAGACCCGCCATGTACCTCGTGCCCGATCTCACCGGACGGACCGCCGTCGTCACCGGAGCCAACAGTGGAACGGGCGAGGAGGTGGCCGCGCGGCTGGCGGGCGCGGGCGCCCACGTCGTGCTGGCCGTGCGCTCCCTCGAGCGCGGCGAGGCCGCGCGCTCCCGCCTGCAGACCCGGGTGCCGGGCGCGACGACGGAGGTCCGCCGCATCGACCTGGCCGACCTCGCCTCGGTGCGGGAGTTCGCCGACGGGCTCCTCGCGCAGGGCCGCCCGCTCGACCTGCTCGTGAACAACGCCGGGGTGATGGCCGTCCCGGACCAGCACCTCACCGTGGACGGGTTCGAGCTGCAGATGGCGAGCAACGCCCTCGGCCCGTTCGCGCTCACCGTGCGCCTGCTCCCGCTGCTGCTCGCCGCGCCGGGGGCCCGGGTGGCGACCATGTCCAGCGGTGCCGCCTTCCTGGGCCGCATCGACCCGACCCACCTCGCGGTGCCGGGGCGCTACTCGCCGGTGCGGGCCTACGGGGCCTCGAAGCTCGCCGACCTGCTGCTCACCCGCCACCTCGCCGGGCTCGCCGCCGAGCGCGGCTGGGACCTGCGCAGCACCGGCGCCCACCCCGGCTACACCCACACGAACCTGCAGACCAGCGGTCCCGGCCTGGGGCGCGAGACGCCGCGCCGGTTCCAGCCGCGGATCGTCGAGCGGCTGCTGCCGTCGCAGCAGGTCGACACCGGCGCCGAGCCGCTGCTCGTGGCCGCCACCGACGCGGCCGCCGAGAACGGGAGCTACTGGGGCCCGTCGGGTCGCTTCGGGCTGGTCGGGGAGCCCGGGCGGGCACGGCTGCCCCGCGCGGCGCGGGACGCCGGTCTCGCGGCCCGCTTCTGGACGGCGGCCGAGGAGCTCACCGGGGTGTCGCTGGTGGCCGGTTCCGAGCGAGGGGCCCCTTCGGTCGGATAGACGGGCGAGGGGCGCCCACCGCCGGTGCGGACCCGACCCGAACCCCAGTGCACCTACTCGTCGTCCGGAGCGGCGGCTTCCAGCGCGTCGCTCGTCCAGCCGATGATCCGGCCCCCGGAGCGCCCGAGCTCGCGCATCGCCTCGAGGTGCTCGGCGGGGACCCCCACCAGGTCGATCCGCACCTCGCGCCGGTCCAGCCGGGCGGCGTCGAGCGACGCGCGGCCGTCGTGCCCGGCAGTGAGGGTGGCGAGCAGCCCGCCGGTGGAGGCGAGCGAGCCGCGGGCGGCGCCGAGGCGGCCGAGGGCGTCGTCGAGCGCGGCCAGCAGCGCGGCCCGGTTGCCCTCGCACATCGCCGCCGTCAGCTCCGGGCGGGTCGCCGCCACCCGCGTCCCGTCGGTGAACGACCCCGCCGCGAGGGCCAGCGCCAGCTCACCCCCGTCGGCCCCGACGGCGGCGAGCACGGCGGCCAGCAGGTGCGGCAGGTGGGAGATGCGGGCGACGGCCACGTCGTGCTCGTCGGAGGCGGCGGGGACGACGGTGGCGCCGCAGGCCAGCGCGAGCGCGACGACGTCGGTCCACACCTCGAGGTCGGTGTCGTCGTCGGTGGCGACCACCCACACCTTGTCGTGGAAGAGCTGCAGCGACCCCGCGTCCCAGCCCGAGAACTCGGTGCCGGTCATCGGGTGCCCGCCGACGAAGCGGGCGGCCGGCGCCCGGCGCCCGACGGCCTCGGCGACCGGCTCCTTGACGCTCGTGACGTCGGTGAGCCGGCAGTCCGGCGCCTCCCGGCCGACCACCGCGAGGACGTCGTCCATGGCGGTCAGCGGGACCGCGACGACGACCAGCGCGTCGGCCTCCGCCGCACGGCGGGCCGCGGTCGCCACGTCGTCGGCGACGTCGTAGCCGTCGGCACGGGCCTTCTCGGCGGTCGTCGTCGACGCCGACGCGCCCCACGCCTCACGTCCGGCGTCCGCGACCGCGCGCAGCAGCGAGCCGCCGATCAGCCCGAGCCCGAGCACGCAGACGGGTCGCTGCAGCGCGGCGGCCAGGACGGCGCCGCTGTCCACCTCCGGAGTCCCCACGACGCCGGAGCGTAGGACGACCCGGACGGGTGACCATCATTCGCCCGGGTGCGCGCCTGCGGGCGGCCACGAGGGTCAGGACGCGCGCAGCGACTCCAGTGCGTAGCCGGCGTACAGCGCGACCCCGGCCACCA